>CAJYOV010000693.1 GCA_913776405.1 Pseudobdellovibrionaceae bacterium | reverse complement strand
TTTCCCAGGCATGATGGCCGGTATGCCAGGTTACGCAGGCGGCATCGCCGGCGGAATCGGCTTCGCTGGAATGCCAGGTATTGCGGGAATGGCAGGCATGGGTATGCCAGGTATGGCTGGCTACGCTGGCATGCCAGGTGGCTACTACATGGCTGGCGCTCCGGGGCAGCTCGCAGCGATGGCAGGTCTCTCGGGTCTTTCTGGATTCGCGGGCTACCCTTATCCGTCGGCACTTGCAGGCATGTCAGGCTACGCTGGTATGGCCGGCTACCCAGGCGGTTTCGGTCTCGCGGGTCAAGTTTCGATCGCAGGTATGGCGGGTCTTACAGGCTACGCGGGTTACCCAGGCATGATGGCAGGTCTGGCAGGTCTCTCTGGCGGTTACGCTGGAATGGCAGGCTACGCCGGCATGGCGGGTTACGCTGGTATGGCAGGTGGCGCGTTCAGCGCAATCCAACAAGCGAACATGCTTGGCGGCCGTCTTCCGCAGTACAATGGCTTGATGAACGAGTACCAAGAACTCATGTACAAAATGAACATGATGAACACAGGCTCGTACCAGTCGTATCCGTACTACGGAAACTCGATCTTCGGTAACAGCTACTTGCCAACAACGACGACACTTCCGGCAGGTGCGACAACGGGAACTTACGGTCGCTAATCGATCTTAAAAGTTTCTCAAAACTCAAACGGCTTCCCTGATAAGGAAGCCGTTTTGCTTTTAAAAACCTGATCTTTGAATCTGATCTGATTTGTCGCGATTCATTTCTCGCGCAATTGCGTAGCCAGCCCCCGCTAACAACGCGCCACCCACGACCCAAATCCATGTGCGATTTTTTGCCTTCACCGTCGCCGGTTGTTTGAGCTCGTTCATAAGCTGGCTAGATAAGAGCTGCGGTCGCAGATCAAGTTGCTCCGTGCTCGCAGGACAATCACGGCCTGCAAAAAGAAGTGTTTTACCGGGAAGCGTCTGATTTGGAAGAAGGCGGGCTGACGAGCAAGTACCCTCAGTGAGAGCGATCGGTTTTGCACGGAAGAGAAGAAGCTGATTCGGCGTTAAGAACTCAGTGAAGGTCGCGTGAGTATCCGAGAGAGCTGTGACCCGATGTGTGCCATTAGGTAGGCGAACGGCTGCGTGATTTGCGATTTCGATACGGCGGCCATCGATTAACACAAAGCGCGCTTCGGGAAAGACGGTCCAAAGTTCGAGGGCCGAGGCAGAAGCAAGTGAGCGGCTGCGAATCGCCGTGAACTCTTCGATCAACGGCGGCGGAAAGAGCGACGGATGTGGCTCGAGATCCGAGAAATAGCGAACAGCGCCTTCAATCCAATTCGTTTTCTCGATTCCGCTCAATGAGGACTGAGCCAAACGCAGGTAGCTTGTGAGCAACACTTCCCGTTGAGGTGTGCGCCAGTCTGCTTTTAGCGTCAGTTCGGTGAGAGCTTGGAACTCAGCGCGAGCTGAGTCTGCGTTGCCGGAGAGCCATGCTTTTTGCGCGCGCGTGAAGCGAGCTTTCAGATCGCTCTCGAAATCTCTGCCAGGGCGGGTGGCATCTAGATATTCGCTGTAGGGCAGAGTGTCCTTCGAGGTTGCAAATGCTTTTAAGTCTGCGGGTGTCGCACCTACCGCACCGACAACGACTTGCGCGTCAGAGGCAACGCCTGTTTGACCTAAACAAACGATCGCGAGAGCTGCGATCAGGTTTTTAAATTGAATCTTCGTCTGCATGATTGACCTCGATCGTGATACGGGACTTGGCCGTCGTGCGCACAGCTTTCGCGAACTCACTGGCGTTTGTTTGAGCTCTTGTCTGCGTGCTTTCATCGGAGAGTCCATTAACAAAACCCGTGCCGCCCTCTTTTGGATTTTGAACGACAACGGTAAATGGACCCGTAAAGCTTAAGATTTTCTCGGACTCTTGGTCGCGAGCCAAGACAGCGAAATGATTTGGATTTAAAGGCGCACGCAAGATCTTGATCTTGGTGGCAACCTTCTTCGGTCGTTGTGCCGGATCGAGCGGCGCCGAGTAGAGATCGACAACGCCAAACTTTCCAAGAATCGAGTCCAAAGATTCGTAGTTTGCGACTTCAATCGGAACCAGAACAAAGCCTGCCGGAATATACGTCGAAGCTGTTTCTGGGGATTCTGGGGCTAGAGATTCAGGCGCGGCCGACGAGCCCCCAAAATCCAGAGCGAGCGCGATTAAGCCGGTCAATGCGACAACACCGACCCAAACCCAGACTTGAGTGCGTTTCTCGGGCAGAAGTTTCAAAATCCATGGAGGGAGAGCGAGTGTTTTCACCGGAACTTTCCTGATTGTTTTGTGAATCGATACTTCGTCTGCTGGGTCTCACTCGATTGAGCGATGGTTGCGGCGACCAAAAAGAAGCCAGCAAACATTAAGACCAGAATTAGCATTTCAAGAATCATCTGACCGCGCTCAGTCGTTCGATCCATTTTTCATTTTCCTTCTCGAGGGTGGCGTTGCATTCAGTCTTCAGCTTCAGTCGTTCTTGAGGTAACAGCGCTCGTAACCAACTCGGCAAGATGAGGCCGAGATCGAATTCGATCGAGACTTTCATTTCTTGAGTTGCGGTGAAGTCTGAGCGCGGTTCGTAGTCTGGCGAATCATCGTTCTTCGGCGTTTCTTCGAGCTCAAAGCGCGGCTGATTCGTTCGGCTAAACGGCGACGGGAAGTACGCTGATTTGAAACGTTCATCCGCAATCAGGCTGGTATCATCCGCGAGGCGCGCTTTGACGGCGGACGTCGCGAGTCTTGGTGTAATAACCGTCTGCCGTCGTGCTAGCAAAATCAATGCTTTCTGACTCAATTTGTAACGAGCCTGTTGCACCTTCACTGCTGCGAGATCCGCCTGGGCAATTACATGCGCCGGTGGGATGCTCGCTGTCGCACGCACTTCAGCTTCGGCGCGGAATCGCATGGCGCGCAGAAACGCGCCCTGTTTGTTGTTGGCCAGAATCTGATTCAGCGTCTTCGAGATGGAGCGTTGTGACTCTAGCAGCTGAGTGCGGCACTCGTGTTTTAACTTCGCATCAGTCTTGAGAACTAAAGCCAAGCCGCCGACCAAGCCGAGAACCGCGAATAACAATGGAACCAGCGCAAGAAAACTAACGAGACCGAAGCCAGCCTCGTTCGTGATGATGTTTCGTTTCACCAAACGCCTCGCTTGCCTAGAAGGGGTAGGTCTCGCTGGTCGTCGATTCGGAGTGTGAGGCCAGCGGGCGTTTTCCATGCGATGTTCGTTTTCACTTTTTGTTGTGAGCGTTGCAGTTGCACATGTTCAAGCTGGCCGAGAGTGAGGGCGCCTTTGAGTCTCTTCTTCAGGGCTTGCTCACACTCAAACTGGGGTTGTGATGTTGAAAGACAGATCGACGCCTCATAGGCTGAATTTTTCAGCCAGAGATGCGCAAGAAACGTGTAAGTGAACGCAAGGCCGCCGCCTATAAAAGCCACGGCAAAGACGACACTGACCGTGGCTTCGACCGCCGCGACGCCGCGTTGGTCGCGCAGCTTCGCGACCAACTTACTCAGCGCCGACATACTGGCTGCCACCTGAACGTGAACCCGAAGACGTGCCAGACGAGCCTTCAACACCGTTAAAGAAGTCACCCATGTCGCGCTTCTTGTAGCTGCTTTGATCGATTTGGACTTTGCTTGTGCCTTTAACTTTATCGCCTTGAAGAGCCGCCGCGACGCTCGCAAAGCGCGAGCTCACGACAGAGCCCATCGTGCGAACGATCGCGATTGTCGCGACCCCCATCAATGCGACGATGACGAGGTACTCGACAAGACCCTGACCGCGCTGGTTGCGAAGACGAACTAAAGGCGATGATTTACGGAATAAAAAACGAATCACAAAAACCTCCCGGATATGTGTGTGGGAGGTCAGAGAGCAATCGATGTGCAAACGTGTAGGAGAGTTAAAAGCGCGCTGAGCTATGGAGTTGTCCGGCGGTCGGACTAGAGCTCGGTCAAGTGACCGAGCAAACGGAGATCGAGATTACTTCTTGGATTTTTTGCCTGACGAAGCGTCACGCTCTTCGCGGCGGCGAAGAAGAATTTGATCAAGGACGTCGACAGCTTCCGTACGGAGATCGTTTTCGTAGATGAAGCGGTAGAAGCCTTCAATCTCAGGGCTCTGACGGACTTTTTTCGTCGATGTTGGCAGGCTGTCCGACTGAACGAAGTCGATCGAGCTACCGTCTTTCGCGAGTTTTACCTTTTCGGTTTTTTTCGACATCTAAGCCTCCGGGTGCCTGAGTGCGAGGTTCGCGCGCAGAAGACCGACTCTAGGCGTTTTGACCCGCCTCCGTCAAGGTCGTGGAATCCGCCGCCGCAGACGGTAAGGGGGCAACAAGATGTGGAAAAAACTAAGGATTCCGCCTATATCTAGGGTCACACACCGTTTGAGCTTAGGGGGTCCGATGATCCGTCTTGATGGGAAGGCCGTCGCCGCCGCCCGCAGAGAACTCCTCAAAACGCGCGTTGAGCGCTTTGTGACCCAGCACGGGCGCAAGCCCGGTTTGGCCGTCGTCATCGTAGGCGAAGATCCCGCAAGCCATGTGTACGTTAAAAACAAAGTGAAAACGACGACCGAACTCGGAATGGCAAGTCGGCATATCGAGCTTCCTCACACCGCAAGCGAAGCCGAAGTTCTAGAAACAGTAGCGAAGCTAAATCGCGATGCGGCCGTCGATGGAATTCTGGTTCAACTTCCACTTCCAAAACACATCGACTCAAACAAAGTGGTCGAAGCCATCGACGCTGAAAAAGATCCGGACGGTCTTACGACCGCGAATCTCGGTCTTCTGTTCGCGGGTCGTAAGCGCGTGGCGCCCTGTACACCTTGGGGAGTCATGGCGATTCTTGAGCATTATAAAATTCCTGTCGCGGGAAAGCGCGTGGCGGTCATCGGCCGCAGTAACATCGTTGGTAAACCGATGGCGCAACTTCTGACCGAGGCGGATGCTACGGTTACGCTTTGCCACTCACGAACAAAAGATCTCGCACACCATACTCGAGATGCTGAGATCGTCGTTGTCGCCGCAGGCAAGCAACGTTTTATCGGCCGTGAGTCCTTCGCTAAAGACGCAGTCGTCATCGATGTTGGGATGCACCGACCAGATTCAGGCGAGTTTGCGGGCAAGCTTCTTGGGGATGTGAAATTCGAAGAACTCGAAGGTCATGTCTCGGCCGCAACACCAGTTCCAGGCGGCGTGGGCCCCATGACGATTCAAATGCTCATGGAAAACACGGTCACGCTCGCTGAGAATCGTGCCAGCAAAAATTAAGGCGACTCGAATCGCCTGTCGGTGTTCAGCGCTTTACTTGCGTGGGCACGCCTGCGGTGCGACCGGATACTCGACGCCGTCTTTCGCAAAACCATTCCGAATCGGCTCGCGGCCCAGATACTGAGCGACTAAGAAGTTCATCGTATAGTTCACGCTTTCTTTCGGCAGCGTGTTTAGCTCACGGAGTGTCCAGAAGTCGAAGCCGGCCGTTTGAAGCTGCTCAAGTTTTTGAGAAACTTCGGATTCCGTGGACTGTGACTTCGTCATCGCTTTTTTGACGTTCCCTTGGCCCCAGTTGTACGCGACAAGTGCGAGCTTTGGATCGTGCGGGTAGAGCTTAAAGAGTTTCGCGAATTTTCTTGCGGCAGCGTCTGTCGAGAGTTCGAGATCGCCGCGCTCATCACAAGGTTCAAGCTTCAGCCCGTATTCGGCGGCCGTTTTCGGAATGAATTGCCAAGGGCCACGCGCGCCTTCATTCTTCGCACGACCTTTGATCACCGACATGCGCACGGGGAAACCCTCTGCGCGGAAGTAATCCGATTCGATCATCGTGATAAAGATCATCTCCTGCGGAACTCCGCGCTTCGCAAGAATCTCGCTCATGAGCGGAACGTTCGGGCGAACGCGATTGACGTATTTGTCGAGCCAGCGTCCGACTAAGCCCTGCGGGCCTGACGTGCGCGCTTTCGCGTGCTCAACCATCGCTTGCATTTCAGGGCGAGCCATATCTTTTTGGAAAACACGAGTGATGGGATGATTCGGATCCCAATTGATCAAGCGATCTGCGCTCGGGCCCGGCTCTGAAATCGGCGTCTCGTTGTCGTCTGTCGCTGACTTCGGGAGGATCACACGAAGGTATGACCACGATTTACCTTCCGTGACGTTGAGCAAGAGATCGCCGCGATTGTTGTTACCCATCAAGAACGCTTGGAAGCGACCTTCGCCTTTGAGCGTGAGTGAAACCGGTTCGTCCTGCTCGCCCGTTTGAACGATTCCGCCCGACGCAGAAACATCGCCCGCTTGGAGCACGAACATCGCGGGTCCCCAGGCAACTTCCGTTGTAAGAAGAGTCGCGTCTGATTTCGACTGAATGGCTTTCGCGAGTTTCTCTAAGCGAGTGCCTTTTGATTGATCGTCAAAAGGACCGAGCGCTACGAGTTTCGCTGAACGCTTTCTTTGGATGAACCCGCTGACCGCGCCAGACAGTTTCAAGCGCACTTCGACGGCGTCGCAATCTTGGTCGAAGCAACGCGCGTCTAGCGAGAGATCAGGCCGCGGTGTTTTTGAGCGGACGCCAGTTGCAGACTGAGCATGGCCAGCAAAGACCGCGCGAAACGCGATCGGGCTTGGCTGCAAGTCTCGAATGACGATTTGGATTTCAAGTTGTGCCGGGTTTGACGTGGTCGGACCGCCGTCTTTATCGAGGCGCGCGATGCGAACACCATCGATGCGACGAGCGAGATCTAAGTTCATCGTGCTCGATGAATCGATCGAGGCTTTCAGTGCTCGAAGTTCCGACGTTTCAGCTGCGGAGGTGTAAGGGACGCCGTTTTTATTTTTCGCACCCGTGAGCTCGGCTTCTTCGTGCGGCTGGATGGCGTGGAAGCCTTTTCCACACGCCGAAACCACGAGGGCAAGAGCCGCCATCGAAGCGAGCAGGAGAAGTTTAAAATTGCGGAAAAAGCGCTCACGGATCATCGCTGCTGTAATGAGCAAGCCCGGGGCCAGAGAAAGGGAAGGAAATCGGGCGTTTAAAGCGGCCTGAGTGGATCTGGCGCAGGCGTCCGGCACAGGCGATGACAAATTGCGCCAAGTTGTTTGAAAAAACAGTTCAAAATTCGAGGGCTTGCGTCGATTATCGAGGCCTCAAAATCTCTAGATCGAGGACTCCAGTATGGGCGCAGACGTGAACGCAGGGCCGCAAGACTCGCAGCAAGACTCGCAACTGAAATCAACGCACCTCAAAGAAACGCACGAGCGTCACGGCGCGAAGATGGTTCCGTTTGCGGGTTGGTATATGCCCGTTCAATACAAGGGTCTGAAAGAAGAGCACGCGAACGTTCGCACGAACGTCGGTCTCTTTGACGTCTCTCACATGGGCGAGATCCGAGTGTCGGGCCCGAAAGCACTCGAGTCGCTCCAGTGGATGACGACAAACGACGTTTCGAAACTTGCAGCCGGTCAGTCGCAGTACTCGCTTTTTCCCAATGAAGAAGGCGGTATCGTCGACGATCTTTTCATTTACTGCATCAAGCCCGGTGAAGAATATCTTCTCTGCGTAAACGCAGCGAACGTCGACAAAGATTACGCTTACGTCGTGAAAAACAATCGCGGCGCGACGATTAAAAATGAGAGCGACGAGTGGTCGCAAATCGCAGTTCAAGGGCCGAAAGCAATTGAGCTTATGACCCGCGTTCTCGGTGCGGACGTCTCGAAAGTCGGTCGTAACGAACATCGTGAATTTGCCTTCGGAAACGGACAGGTTTTGCTCGCACGAACGGGCTACACGGGTGAAGACGGCGCCGAAATTTTCGTACGCCACGATCAGGTTGTCGCGCTTTGGAACCAATTGATGGAAAAAGGCGGCGATCTCGGTGTTCAACCAATTGGTTTGGGCGCGCGCGATACTCTTCGCACCGAGATGAAATATAGCCTCTACGGTCACGAAATCGACGACACGACGAACCCTTACGAAGCAGGGCTCGGCTGGGTCGTAAAGCCGGCTGCGAAAGACTTC
>CAJYOV010000692.1 GCA_913776405.1 Pseudobdellovibrionaceae bacterium | reverse complement strand
TGCGGCGCCCAACGCACGCGTTGGGAAGGTCGCTGCACCGACTGTGATTCATGGAATACCTTCGTCGAGGAAACGGTCCAGGCAGCACCGACGCCCACGACGTCACGTCAAAGAGGTTGGAGCACATCGGGAAGTGGCGGCAGTTCTGGCGCGAGCACTGCGAATACTCAAATCATCTCGCTCGATTAAAACGTGAAAGAAGTTTCGACCGCACGTACCTCGACTGGCTTCAAAGAATTGAACCGTGTCCTCGGCGGAGGTCTGGTTGAAGGCTCGTTCGTTCTCCTCGGCGGTGACCCCGGCATCGGTAAGTCGACTCTTCTTTTACAAATGGCCGGCGGCCTCGCAAAAGAAGATCGCACGGTGCTTTATGTTTCCGGTGAAGAATCGGTCAATCAGTCGGCGCTTCGCGCTCAACGTTTGGGTGTCAACAGCGGCAAAGTTCACATGGCAGCCGAATCGAATCTCGAAGTCATTCGCGAACTCGCTCATGAAATTAAACCTGACGTCATGATCGTCGACTCAATTCAAACTGTCTTTCTCCCCGAGATCGCGTCAGCACCTGGCTCTGTGAGCCAAGTTCGCGAGTGCGCAGCACAACTCATGGGTTTAGCGAAAGGCAATGGCGTGACTGTCTTCTTGATCGGTCACGTGACCAAAGAGGGCAACATCGCGGGCCCAAAAGTTCTTGAGCATATGGTCGACACCGTTCTCTCATTCGAGGGCGATCAATCTCACCAATTCCGGCTGCTACGCGCGCTGAAAAACCGTTTCGGTGCAACACACGAACTCGGTGTCTTCCAAATGGACACGCGCGGCCTTCAGGAAGTTGATAACCCATCTGAACTTTTCCTTGAAGAGCGTGGCGAACGTTTGATCGGTTCAGCTGTCTTCTGTTCGGTCGAAGGCACACGCCCGCTTCTTTGCGAAATTCAAGCGCTCACGAACTTCACACCGATGCCGCAGCCTCGTCGTACGTCGCTCGGTTTCGACGTGAACCGCGTTCACCTTCTCGTTGCTGTTTTGAATAAACACCTGGGGCTTCGTCTCGCTAACGCCGATGTCTTCATCAACGTCGTAGGCGGCTTGCGTTTGATCGAGCCTGCTGCGGATCTCGCCGTTGCGGCCGCACTTCTTTCAACCGAAACGGAACGTGAAATTGAAGCCAAAACATGCTTCTTTGGCGAAATCGGTTTGACCGGTGAAGTTCGCGCAGTCTCGATGGTTGAAGGTCGCCTCCGTGAAGCGCAGAAACTTGGTTTCACGACATTCGTGATCCCAGCTTCAAACCGCAAACACTTGAACGATCTCGACGCCGAGACGAAGAAAAAGATTTTCTGGGTCAAAGACGTGCACGATCTCACGAAGCTGTTTGGCACCGACGGTCGTCGCGTCAAAGGCAAAACAGCAGCCGCTGCCGCTTCGCGCGAAGCTAAAGTTGCTGAACAAGAACGTCAGAAAGCAGCGGCGCACTCGGGTCGCCAAGCGGGCGCATCACGACCAGGCGTAGACACAGACGATTTAGGTTTCTAAGTCGGTCTGGTTCGATCAGGTCGCGAGTCTCGCCTCGCGCCGCTCCAACTCAACTGTTGGCAAGAGATCTTCCGCGGATCAAACTGAAGTCGCACTCTTCACTGCGAGGTCTTCATGCTCTTCGTGCGCAACGTCCTTCTCGGTCTCGTCGGCGTTCTTCATGTTTACATACTTGTTCTCGAAATGTTTCTGTGGACGAAGCCGAAAGGCATGAAGGCGTTTCGCATGACAGCGGAAAAAGCAAAAGACACCGCCGTGCTCGCAGCGAACCAAGGTCTCTACAACGGCTTTCTCGCAGCTGGCCTGCTCTGGGCCGTCTTTCAACCGAACGCTGAGTTCTCCAAACAACTCGCGCTCTTCTTCTGTCTTTGTGTCATCGCTGCCGCAGCCTACGGCGGCTACTCAGTCAGCCGCCGCATCCTTGTAATTCAAGGCGTACCAGCACTTCTCGCACTCATCGCAACCCTACTCGCTACCTCGTAATTGGCATTCGACGCGCCGGGTTTCAAAAAGGAGCCTGGCACTTTTCAGGCGTGGGCGAGGAGGGCTTGTTGGAGAGCGCCTGGGTTTTGATTGACCTCGATGCGGAGACGTTTTGAGGCGGCGCCGTCTGGGGTTTTGACCTCGGAGCAGATGACCGGAATGACGGTGTCCATTGTTTTAATTTCGACGTTGAAGTAGTTCGGAAGGCCACGTGGAAGCGGATCGCGAAGAGCCATGCCGCGAACGGAAGCGTCGACGGTTACGTTCGTGACAGGTTTACCGCCAACTAAGATGCGCACTTCCCACTTCTTTGGGTAACGAACATCGCGGTCGTCAGACACCGTTTCATCTGAAATTGCGAAATCGGCTTCGACGTTGCCGCCGCTTGCGCGTTGAAGTCGCGTCATCACGGATGTCTTTTTGTCTGCGATGGCTGTCGCATTTGGATCAGTCCCTTGATCGCTTGCAGAGCCGGATGAAGAGTTCGCCGGCGACGAGCCGCCTGCAGCAGCGCCACCTCGTACGACGTTACCAGCCGCACCCGATGAAGCTGCACCGCCAACGACGGTTGGCGTTGCGGAGGCGCTCATGGGTGGCGTCGGTTGTGCAGCAACGCCCACGTTACCTTCGCGAAGTGAAGACAACAGAGCCGGGAAATCAGCGAGCGGCTTCCATGAGCGGAACCCTTCCCGCCACACGAGCCAGTCATCATGCGTGGCTTTGGGAAGAACTTCGAATGCGACTTCGACATACTCCGTGCGAAGATCGTCGAGTTGACGCTTTTCAGATTTTTGAAACAAGCTCCAGTAGTAATCGCGACGGCGCATAAGTTACTCCGCACCTAAAGTAGCACGACGGATACCTAAAGCCCATCGCTCAAGCCGTTCGTCGCGATCCGCTGTCGACATCCTCGGGCGGAACGTTTTGTCCACTTTCCAGATCTTTTTGACTTCAGCCAAATCCGAAAACACCCCAGCACCAAGTCCAGCTAAGTACGCAGCACCTGCCGACGTTGTCGAAATCCATTTTGGCCGAACGACAGAGACTCCTAAGTAATCGGCTTGCATCTGCATCAACAAATTATTGTTCGCAGCGCCGCCGTCGACCCGCACGTCTTTTAAATCGCGGCCCAAATCTTTTTGCATTGCAATCAGGATGTCGGCGTTCTGAAGCGCCATGGCTTCGAGTGTTGCGCGCGCAATGTGGGCGCGTGTTGTGCCACGAGTAAGCCCGGTCAGAATTCCGCGTGCGTGAGGATTCCAGTGAGGCGCACCGAGCCCTGCGAGAGCCGGAACAAACTCGACACCGTCGGTTGACTTCACTTCTTTTGCGAGCTTCTCAATGTCAGCGCTCGACTTGATAAAGCCGAGTTGATCACGCAGAAACTGAACGGCCGCACCACAGATGAAGGCGCCACCTTCGAGCGCGTAAGTCATTTCTTGGCCCTTCAGACGCCACGCAGCTGTTGTCAGGAGACCTGACTTTGAATGACTGCGTTTCTGGCCCGAGTTGATGAGAAGGAAGCTGCCCGTACCGAACGTGCATTTGCTTTCGCCTTCTTCGAAACAGGTTTGGCCAAACAGAGCCGCTTGTTGATCACCCGCAATACCGGTGATCGGAATGCCATCCGGTAAAACTTTGAGACCGCGAGTTTCGCCGAAGAAACCCGACGAATCTTTGATCTCCGGGAGCAGAGATTCAGGCACGTGGAAAAATTTGAGAAGGTCGTCGTCCCACTTTGCGGTTTCGATATCCATCAAAAGTGTGCGAGAGGCATTGGAAACATCTGTCGCGTGCTCTTGC
>CAJYOV010000691.1 GCA_913776405.1 Pseudobdellovibrionaceae bacterium | reverse complement strand
TGAAGTACCGCTACCTTGAACTTCGTTCGCATGAATTGAACGCGCGTCTTCGTCTTCGCCACGAAGTCATTCGCACCGTTCGCAACTTCTTGTCGGATCAAGGCTTCATCGAAGTTGAAACGCCGATCTTGTACAAGTCGACGCCAGAAGGTGCGCGCGATTATCTCGTGCCGTCACGCGTGAATCAGGGCAAGTTCTACGCGCTTCCGCAGTCGCCACAAACTTTAAAGCAGCTTCTCATGATCGGCGGTATGGATCGTTACTTCCAAATCGCTCGTTGTTTCCGCGACGAAGATTTACGTGCCGACCGTCAACCTGAATTCTCGCAGATCGATATGGAGATGAGCTTCGTCGATCAAGAAGACATCATGCAAGTAAACGAAAACATGGCGCATGAGCTTTGGAAGAAGTTCCGCGGCGTCGACATCGGTAAAATTCCACGCATGAAATTCATGGATGCGATGAATGACTACGGTAACGATAAGCCAGATATCCGCTTCGATTTAAAATTGAAGGATCTCGCAGACGTTGCAAGCAACACGGGCTTCAAAGTTTTCGACGACGTTCTCGCAAAAGGCGGCTCGATCAAAGGCATCGGTTGTACGCAAGGCGCAGAGTTCTCGCGCGCGACGATCGATAAACTCGTCGACATCGTGAAAAAAAACGGTGCTAAGGGCCTCGTGTGGATCAAAGTCGACGGCGAAGGCAAGCTGACATCAGCGGTCGGCAAAAACATGCCTGAAGAAAAAGTACGCGCGATCTTCAACAAGCTTGTACCTGAAGGCAAAGGCGCGGCGTTCATCGTGGCCGATCAATGGGAAAACGCGTGCGGCGCGCTTGCGGCGCTTCGTCTTCATCTCGGTCGCGAACTCAAGTTGATCGACGAAACCAAAGACGCGTTCTTGTGGGTGATCGACTTCCCACTTTTCGAGTTCGATCCGGAAGCGAAACGTTGGGTTGCTCGTCACCACCCATTCACGTCGCCTCAAAACCAGTTCATGGACGATTTGAAAAACGGCAATGAAAAGGTTTACGGCGAGATGCTCGCGAAAGCGTACGATCTAGTTTGCAACGGCTACGAAATCGGCGGCGGCAGCGTCCGGATTCACAGAAGTGACGTGCAAGCCGCAATGTTCAAAGCGCTCGGCTTTACGATGGAAGATGCGAAAGCAAAATTCGGCTTCTTCATGGACGCTCTCTCGTACGGAACACCTCCGCACGCTGGGATTGCGTGGGGTGTCGATCGCCTTTCGATGATTCTGGCTCGCACAGAAGCGATTCGTGACGTCATCGCCTTCCCAAAAACGGCGAAAGCAACGGACTTAATGTCTGACTCACCAAGTGATGTCAGCCGCGACCAGTTGATCGAACTCGGCATCCGCTTGGCACCATCGCTTGAAAACAAAACGGCAACCGACGCGAAAACGGGTGGCGCTGAAGGCGTCACGAAGGGCTAAGATCGGTCGGTCCAGCTGCTGGCTGACCAGTAGCCGATCTCAGAAGTAAGAGAAGCTGAAACAGAGATCAAAAGGCGCCGCTCGCGGCGCCTTTTTTTTGGTGAACTTGCTAGAGGAAGGTCCAGGTTTCTCGAAATAAGACGGTCGGGTGTTCAGTTTTGAAACAGGTCTCCCGAGAAGTAGACGACGGAAACAGTACGTTTCCCGAACCGGAGTCGGCATGAATCCGGGGGCTGCAATCACGCGGCTCATCTACAGGAGGTAGACCTATGGAAAAGATCAGCGGAATTATTCCGTCTTCGGCGCGAGTCACGTCCGTCGACTTGAAAGAGTCGCCCGTGCGCCCAGGCGCGCCAAGCTTCGGTCGCCCTCAAGCGGCTGCCGGCAAAGATTCAATTACAACAAACGGAGAGGCGATGAAAAAAGCGTCTGACATGTTCGCAAGTCAAACTGATTGGCGCTCGAAAGATGCGCGCCAAGCGGCAATGGTCAATGATGTATCGAATGCGTTTTTTATGAAGCGAGTTGAGCCAGCGGCTACAGAAACGGTCGCTACTTCGTCAGCGCCGCTTCAACAACCAGAAGGCCTTTACCCAAAAGGCAGCTTCATCGACCGAGTCGCTTAAGCGATTTTTTCGATCAAGAAACCAATCTCTTCCAAGGCGGCCACACGGTAAATACCGTCGAGCCGCCTTTTGCCGTCTGGCGTTCGACCGACGACAACGATCGCATTTAAGCTCAAATAAATCAGCGAGCGCACCGCCTGCACATTCCACTGGGGTGCGCCGATTTGAATCAGCATCTCGAGGCGAAGTAGAGCCTGCCTTGCATTGTCGGCGTGAAGTGTGCCCATGCAGCCTGAGTGACCGGTCGCAAACGCCATCAACAAATCTTTGGCTTCACCACCGCGAATTTCACCCATGACGAGTCGATCCGGTCGCATGCGTAAAGCTTGGCGTAAAAGTTCACTCTGATCGACTTCCTTCAAATGACCTTGCGGATCTCTGCGTGAAAGCAACTTCGTGCTAGCGGCGTTCGGCGCATTTAATTCATTCGTGTCTTCGATGATGACCGCGCGTTCGGCGGGCTCAAGCGAATCGAGACACGCGTTTAGAACTGACGTCTTGCCGGAACCTGTGCCGCCAATCACGAGAAAGTTTCTCTTCTCTCGTACGAGAGCTTCCAAGTGTCTGAATTGCTCGGGCGTTGCCCACTCAAGATTTTTTAATCGTGAGTAGGTCCATGGATTCGAGGGGTGTCGTCGCAAAGTCATGACAGCTTGGTCGCCAGAGGCGGGCGGAATGATTAGATGAACTCGCATATCGCGCCAGCGGCCATCGGCGAACGGACAATCGAGACTCGCGACCATGTTGGCTTCCCGAGACACGCGCGCGATGAAATTGCGATAGCTCAAATCTGAAAGGAAATGGTCTGAGTGCCGATGAAGTTTGCCGTTGAGCTCGAACCAAACACTCTCACGGCCATTGATGATGATCTCGGAACAGTTCGTGTCGAACAAGGATGACAGCGGCCCACAGCCAAAGAATTCGTCTTCAAGGCGACGCTGAATTTCGTGCGAGGCTGAGGCGGTGACAGCTGCAACCGCTCTTCGAGCGGGGGCTTCATCGGATTCGAGCGCTGAGAAACCGCGAGACTGTGTGAATGGGTCGGCCGCTTCGAGTTGATTTAAAGCCGCAAGACAGCGCGCGTTCAAAGTTTCAAGAACTTCTTCATTTGCGGCGCTAAACGTTTTTGTCTCGTCGAGAGCAGCTTCGATTTTAAACATCAGAAAGACCCCGCTTCAGTTTCGGAAGGCACGTCAGGTGTCACGAAAATCAGAAGTTCGGTACGGTCTTCGGAAAATTCGCGGCTTGAAAGCAGCGGCCCTAGAATAGGCAGATCCCGTAAGCCTGGAATACCGGACGAGTCTTTGTGGTTTTCGCTTTTGATCAAGCCTGAGAGCGCAATCGTTTTTGATTTCGAGAGATCGAAGTGTGTTTGCATCCGGTTGGTCAACACCGTCGGCAGCCCCTCGACGTTGCCATTATCTTTGAGGCTCGAAACTTCGGTTTCAATCGCAATGCTCATGCGACCTTGGCGATCTGCAATGGGCTTGATTTTCAGTAACACGCCGTACTTCTTCCACGTGACGCCAGCAGTTGCGAGACTCGAAAGCTTGATCGGGAACTCGCCACCGGCTAGGAACTCGGCCTCTTTACCTGAGCGACAAAGCAGTGTCGGTGAAGCAAGGATCTTAACGTCACCGGTTTGTTCGCCCGCTAGAATTTCAAAAGGTGCAGAATTCGGATCGAATGAAAGCTTCGGCAAGAGCTGGCCTGAAATCGATGTCGGCAGTTTCAAGCCAAGCTTGCGCGAGAAGGTTTTTGAAACTTCTGCGACCAGAATTTTGACTCTCACGAGAGGTTCAAGATTTAAAACCGTCGAATTTGATTCAACTCGAAAACCGAATGGGCCTAAGATTTTTTCGGCGCGCTCTTTTGCATCGGCGGGCTCGATGCCGACTGTCGCAACCGCTTCGGGCTGAAAGCGCAAGTCAACTTGGTGCAGGCCCGCAGCCTTCAATTTTGCTTGGAGGAGTGTGTCGACTTTATCGCGTACGTCGTCTTCGATCTGTGCTTGAAAGCTGTAGACGCCCGCCTTGAGTTCTGCGACTGAGTCAGCCACAGCGAGCCAGTCTTCGGCGCGAAGTAAGCGACCGCTAACTGAAAGTTTGCCGCGGTCAGCATTGAGCGACAAACCACGGCGGCTTTCAATCGCACTCGCGAGAGCCGCAAACTGCCGATAGGAGGCCTCAGGTAGAACAAGAACTTCGAGTTCACGAGTCTGCGTGCGCACGACGGCCGAGCCCAATTTTAACGCCGTGATCTTGAGAGTGTTGCCTTGGTCCTTCACGCGAAGGATCGCGCCATTTGAAAGCGACACCTGATCACGAGGCTCG
>CAJYOV010000690.1 GCA_913776405.1 Pseudobdellovibrionaceae bacterium | reverse complement strand
CCTATCAAAGATTTGTCATCGGCATTCTGGCGTTTCTTCAGTTCACCGTGATCCTAGACTTCATGATCATGGCGCCACTCGGCGCAGCGATTATGCCGATGCTTAAAATCGGCCCGAGTCAGTTCGGCGTTGCGGTTTCGGTTTACGCTTTCAGCGCGGGCGCGGCCGGTCTCTTGGCTGCCGGTTTTTCGGACCGCTTCGACCGAAAGCGGCTTCTGCTCTTTTTCTACGTTGGCTTTTTGATCGGCACGTTGTGTTGCGGCTTAGCGCCAACTTATGAGTTTCTTCTTGCCGCACGATTGGTGACGGGTCTCTTCGGTGGCGTGATCGGCTCGATCTGCTTTGCGATCACCGTGGACCTCTTTTCGACTGAGATGCGGGGGCGGGTGATGGGGTTGATGCAAACGGCCTTCGCCGCCAGCCAAATTCTGGGTTTGCCTATTGGCTTGTATCTCTCGAATCATTGGGGGTGGCACACGCCGTTTCTCGCAATCGTTGCGATCGGTCTCGTAGCTGGTCTCGCAATCGTCTTCAAAATGCGACCTGTGCGCGATCACTTAATGCTTCAGCGAGACACCAATCCGCTTCGTCATTTGTTTTCGACTCTTTTAAACCCGCGCTATCTTCTGGCCTTCGCGGCGACAGGTCTGATTTCGGTCGGCGGTTACATGCTGATGCCATTTGGCAGTGCTTACACCGTTAACAACCTTGGGATTCCCATCGGCGATCTTCCGCTGATTTACTTGGTCTCAGGGCTCGCATCGATCGCGATTGGGCCATTGGTTGGCCGCGCAAGTGATCGATTCGGCGCTTTCCGTGTTTTTCTCTTCGGCACGCTCGTCAGCTTTGCAATGATTTTGATTTATACGCGGCTTGGGCCGTCATCGCTGGCTGTGGTGATGCTCGTGAACGTCGTGATGTTCGTTGGTGTTTTCTCACGCATGATTCCGGCGCAAGCGATGATGTCTGTCTTGCCATCGCCGGCAAGCCGCGGTGCTTTTATGGCGGTGGGCTCATCACTGCAACAAGTAGCTGGTGGGCTTGCGGCGGTCGTAGCAGGGCACATTGTAGATGCCGAGCCGAGCGGGAAGCTCCTTCACATGGTTGAACTCGGTTGGGTCATGGTCCTATTAGGTCTTTTGGCGCTGATTTCCGTTTACTTCGTGCAACGAATGGTGGCGCCACTCATGTCGCAGGCTCAAGCAAGGCCGGAGGCCTAAACGGTGACACCCCAATCAGTCATTGCGTTTGCGAACCAATCAAAAAAAGTGGCTCATGGGGCGCTGCCGGTTGTCGCTGAAAAAGCGAAATCGTTTCTTCAATCGAATCCTGAAGCGACGATTCTCATCTTCGATCAAGTTACGAGTCAGCAAATCGAAATCGATTTTCGCGGAACTCCTGAAACGGTTCGTAAGCGAGTCGAAAAAGCTTTGGCGACGCCTTCTGAATCTCCGACCGACGAATCGGAAAAGAGAGCCGGCCCCGGCCGCCCAAAGCTCGGCGTGAGATCGAAGGAAGTAACACTTCTCCCGACACATTGGGAGTGGCTAACTGAGCAGCCCGGCGGCGCATCTGTTACGCTAAGAAAGTTAGTGGATGCAGCCATGAAAAAGTACGCGAGTCGAGATTCGCTCAGGCGGTCTCAAGAAGCGACCTACAAGTTTTTGCATGCGATCGCGGGAGACAGAGAAAATTACGAAGACGCTCTTCGAGCGCTTTACGCTCGAGATAAAGCAAGCTTCAGGCGCTGTTTTTCAACTTGGCCCAAAGATATTCGAGACCACGCGCTTCGGCTTGCGAATTTCGCCTAATCGCATATCGGCACTTTGGCGTTAAGGTTACGGTAAACTGAGACCTTCAAATTCGCGAACTACACACAGGTGTGGAGGTTTTTTCGGTAGCAATAAGGCCATGACAAAATTCATTCTGATCGGTTTGCTATCGGGCCTGACTTTTCTTTCGTCTCAAGCGTCAGCCCAAGAAGATCTTCTTGAAATCCCGTCTTCGGACGAAGAGCAAATCTTGGCGCCGCTCCTCGAGCTTCATGAGGGCGGGCAAGCGAAGGGCGCAGCTCAAGGCGCTGGTGAAACTCAAGGCGCGCTCTTAAACGGGACACTCCTCCCTCAGACCGGCGAGGGTTATTCGGCATCGAAGTCCGAGACCTCGCGCTGGGGAAGCGGCATGATGATTTCATTAATCGAAAATTCGGCGAAGGTTGTGGCAACCCAGTTTCCTGGAACGCTTCTTCGTATCGGCGGCATCGCGCAAGAGTTTGGCGGACCGTATCGCCCGCACAAAAGTCATCAGAATGGTCTCGACGCCGACATCCAGTTTGTAGGGACGGTGAAATATGAATCCGTTCTCGATAAATCAGGCGCCGTTACTGACAAATTCGATCTTGAGAAGAACTGGGATTACTGGCGACTCGTAACAAGCCAGCAAATTCTCGTGAAAGGCAAACCGGTGAGTGCCGTCTCGATGATCTTAGTCGACCCGCGAATTAAGACTTACCTTTGTAAAGCTATGGAGGCGCAGGGCGGCCCTAAAGACGCCTTGGATGAAGAAGTGATGAAGCGCCTTCGACCGACTGAAGGGCACGACGATCACTTCCATTTGCGTTTAAAATGTTCGCCCTATTATGCGGAGTGTATCGATTCGCGAGATGGATTCCGAGATTCGGGTTGTTAAGACCTCATCGAGTTAGTGGTGTATCGCCCCAACATTTCGCTTGATCGGTGACAACAGCCTGTCCCTTGCGTGATGCTGGGGCAATATGAAAGAGCGCGCTTTCCGCTTCCTCCCATTTTATTCTTTGGCCATCTCAAGTACCGTATGGGTCTGTGTCATGATCGGCTTCTCGGTTTTTTCGGGTTGTGCGAGCACGGGCCAGTCAAAATTTAACAGCGGTGACTTACAGGCATCTATGGTTTCGCGTCAAGACCCCTCGGAGCTTTACGGCGAGTTGTTCTCTCGTGTTCAAACGGCCCCTGTCTTCGAAGACTCGAAGATGTTTGTCGATATGATTCCAAAATCTGAGCCTGCGGAAATCATGGCAGCGTACTCAAAAGAGAAGCCGACGACTAAAGACGAGCTCACCGCGTTTGTGACCGCGCATTTTGATCCACCGCCTATCGTTGTCGGTACGACGGACGAATCTACGAAGGTGCGTAAGAGCATCGACGTTCACATTCGTGCGCTCTGGCAGCAACTCACGCGTCAGCCGGACAAGAATGTGGCGGCTGCATCGTCTTTGATTCCGCTACCATACTCCTACGTCGTGCCGGGCGGCCGGTTCCGCGAAATTTACTACTGGGATTCCTATTTCACGCAGCTGGGGCTTTTGATCGACCGTGAAGACAACCTGTTTCAAAACATGGTGCGAAATTTTGCGCATCTCGTGACGACGTCCGGCCGTATCCCCAACGGAAACCGCGATTACTACCGCTCGCGCTCGCAGCCTCCGTTTTTCTCTTACATGATCGCTCTTTGGCGAGAACGATTTGGCCCTTACTCAGCGGCCGAGTTTTTGCCGGCTCTCAAAAAAGAACATGAATTTTGGATGAGCGGTGACCGGGCTGTCGATCTTCGCTCGAACGGCAAGCTAAACCGTTACTGGGACGATCGAACGACTCCACGCCCAGAAGCGTTCAAAGAAGATGTGCGTTTGGTGACAGAAGCCGCCGAGAAATTAAAGCGAGCACCCGAAGACGTGTACCGCGATCTTCGCGCCGGTGCAGAATCTGGCTGGGACTACAGCACGCGTTGGTTCAAACAGCCGAATGACTTCGCTTCAATTCAGACGACGGCTTATTTACCGGTCGATCTGAATTCTTTGCTTCTTCACCTCGAGGTCGAAATCGCGCAGCTGTCAGAAATTGTCGGCGCAAAAGAGGATGCTGCGAAATTCTCGAGACTCGCGGCGGACCGGACACGGCAAATTCAAACTCTCTTTTGGGACGAAAAGTCTGGCACCTTCCGCGATCGCAACTGGCAAACCAACGAACTTTCTAGCGAAGAGACGATTGCGATGGTCGTGCCGCTTTTTGCGGGCGCCGCAACTCCAGAGCAGGCGAAGCGCGTAGCAAAAGTGATCGAGGGCAAATTCCTAAAAGCCGGCGGTGTCGTCACGACGCTTCGGTCCTCGGGGCAGCAGTGGGATTCGCCAAACGGCTGGGCGCCCCATCAGTGGATGGCGTATGCCGGCCTTGAGCGCTACGGGTTCTCTACGCTCGCGGAGAAAATTCGTACGCGTTGGACCCTTCTTAATCGCAAGGTCTACATGATTAACGGACGTCTGATGGAAAAATACGACGTCATCAATTTGAATAAGAAGTCAGGGGGCGGGGAGTACCCAACTCAAGACGGCTTCGGTTGGACAAACGGCGTTTACCGCGCACTCGAGACGCCGCGCGAATCGCTTCGACATCTCGAGCTCGAAATCAATTACGCGAAGTAAAACAAACTCGTTGGTGAAGTTCACGCTGCTCACACGGTCACGGCGCGTGTCGTTTTTTCTTGAAGACAAAAAGTGCGAGTCCGGCCGCAACCAAAAGTGTCGAAAATACGAATTTCACCGTGATGGGCTCGCTGTAGAAAAGCGAACCAAGCGCTACGGCCACGATCGGGTTCACAAGCGCGTAGGTGCTCACAAGGTGAGGCTCGACGTTGCGGCTCAGCCATCCGTACGCGGTGAAGGCAATGAGCGAGCCGAAGACGATGAGATAACCGACAGCGAGCAAAGAGACTGACGTGACCTGAGACCAATCATGAGACAAAGGTGATTCGAGACCGAATACAAAAAGTGCATTTACGGCCGCGCCTGCTAGCATTTGCAAAGCTGAGAATAAGAACGGACTACTGATAGGGCCGACTCCACGCTGCACGAGCGTGCCTACGGCCCATAACCAACTTGAGCCGATCAGGATGACAGTCCCAAAGTTTGCCTTCGGATCTAAGCTCGTGAAACTACCGCTGGCGATGAGTGCGACACCCATTAGGCCGATGAGAGCGCCGATGAGCTTTCTCGCGTCAGGCTTCGTTTGCTTGAAGAAAAACCAACCGATGAACAGAATCCAAATGGGCATTGCTCCGATCACCAGAGCTGCCACCCCCGACGCGATCCACTGCTCGACAACGCAGACAAGCCCGTTCGCTACGACTAAGCAAGGGCCACTTAGAAGCGCGATTTTTATCTGTGCCGATGTGAGCCTCGGCTCACGTTTCGAAAGTGCGAACAGAAGCATGAGAAAGCCTGCGATCGAATAGCGCAAGGTGCCGACTGTCCATGGCGGGATCGACTCGATCGCGTATTTAATAGCGAGGTAAGTTGAGCCCCAAATTAAATAGACCGCGATGAAGGCGAAGTAAGCTGTCTTACTTAAGCGCATCTTTTGACGTCGATTTCTAAACGCCCGAGAAGACCCTCGATGACAACGGCGCGGCCTGCGGGAACTTCCATCGCTTCGCCCGAACGGAGAACGTAGTCGTTGCGATCCATAGAGGCCGTGATCCAGGCAGACCCCAGCGCGCAGTTTAGCGTCAGGGTCTCAGCCCCAGCTTCCAGTTTTACGACTTCACCGCGTTCTAAAATGAGATGAGATTGCTTAATCGTGTTCATGAATCTATCTTAGGCGCTGAAGCTGATTAAGCAATGGGACGTTGTCGTTCCAAGAAAGATTCGAATGGCATTCAAAAAGTCGCTGCCAACCCCTGAGCTCGATGAAACGGATCTTAAGATTCTTAAGTCTCTGTCTCAAGACGCGAAGATTTCGTACGCAGACCTTGGTGCTGCCGTTCATCTAACGGCCGCGGCTGTTCACGGGCGAGTTAAAAAAATGGAAAAGACCGGCGTTATACGCAAGTACGGCGTTGATCTAAATTATGACGTGATCGGTTTGCCCGTAATTGCTTTCGTGAGAGTTCAAACGGGCAAGACCAGCTGCCGTGAAAGTGGCCGTGCGCTTTTGAAGTTTGACGAAATCATCGAGTGTCATGCCGTAGCTGGCGAAGATGATCTGCTTTTGAAAACTCGCACCGCAACACCCCTCGATCTTCAAAACTTGTTAGACACAATGAAGATCGAAGGTTTGATTGAAAAGTCAGTTTCTATTCTCGTTTTGGAAACGCAGTTTGAGCGCGTCGGTCTTTGAATCGCGCTCCTTGAACTCCTAGTGAGTGTGCTCCGACTCACCATCGCTACTGTGTTTCATCATCTTGTGCATCTCGATCATGCCCTGCTCGTGAGCGGCTTTCATCGCCGCTGTCATTTGCGGTGGGTCGACCAAGCGTGGAGACACGTTCCATGCGAAGTTCGTTGGGCGTTTCAACTGACGGCCGCTACCCATGGTGCCATCTGAGCAGTTCATGAACTTGTCGATCGCGTTTTCCATCCACTCGGCCATGATGTCGTCATCCCAGGCGCCGAACCAATCGGAGTGAAGTGTTGAGCCGCTCGGATAAACAGGATGGCCCTCCATACGATCGGACGAAAGGTACCAGTCGTTCATATTGTCTGCATCGTCGTGTGACCACCACGCCTTCATCGTAAAGGCCGGGATCACATACGGGTGAGTGGTCGGGCACTTATAGACGCCGGTGTCGCCAAACCCCGCGTACGCGAGGTGTGATCGGTGATCGGGGCTGTCGAGATTGACGCCGTCCCAACAGTCTGGAGTCGAGAAGCCAGAACCAACTCGTTGACCGACCGGGCAGCTTGCGCCGCCGATTGTGTCGTGTTCGACTTGCCCGCCGTTTGCGAATCCCCCGTCGCACATCCAATGCGGATGCATTTGTTTCGGATCATCGGGCGGCAAATTCATATTGTAACCGAAGACCATGCGCAGGCCGCGAGGTAAGCCCACGCACTCTTTACCTTGAACCTGGCAGTAGGGGTCCGACTTTGGACGTCGCTTGTAATAAACGGTTACGAAATCAGGCATCACGACTTTGCCAGCTCCATTCATCATCGCAGGATGCCAGTACGCCGAGCGATTAAGCGGACCGCCTGAGCAGCTACCGTCGCCTGTGGTGCGCAGTGATTCGAATGTGGAATGCGCGTTTGCTTCTGTGTTGCCGAAGAATGTGTGCAAGTGCGAAGCGCCAGGTCGACCCGGAAAGACGACTGGATCGTCATAAAGGTTATGGCTTGGCACGCACAAGAAACGGAAAGCGCCGACTACGTCAGGTTTGCCGGAGCCATCGGCGCCGGGCCCGCAGTTGGCATCGCCGGGTTGGCCTTTTTCTCCCCAAATCCAATCGCTCGTTTTGAAATTGGATTTGATGATCGGGTACGCACCGCCGGAGGCCGCATCCGTAACAGAGAATTGCGTGCAGTTCGTGAAGCACACGATTAGAAGCGGAAAGAGAGCGACAAGAATTTGAATAGATCTCATGTCTCTTTATCGGTCGATTTGGGTCGATAAATGAGCCAGAAAGCATTCAAGATCGCTTGGCATCAAAAGAGTGTTGATGTTAGGGTCACACTCGTTAATAGGCGCCTGATATAAGTTCAAGATACGGTTGAACGTCTCTACCAGCTGCCACGAATAGTTGACTATTGGTCAGCCTATTAACTCAAACGTATTCACTTTTAAGTCGTGGCAGTCCCAATGGTAGAAAAAATGTCGAGTCTCAGCGCACCTGCGCCTTCTGAAACAAAATCATCGAACACGCTTTTAGTCGGAATCATCTTCGTCGTTCTCGGCGCCTCGAGCTACGGGATGTTGTCGACTTTCGTCAAACTCGCTTACAAG
>CAJYOV010000689.1 GCA_913776405.1 Pseudobdellovibrionaceae bacterium | reverse complement strand
AGTCTTCCTAGGTGACAAATTAGTTGGCGAAGCGACTTCGAGTTTCTTGCTCTTGAACAACGAAACGCGCAAACCGATGCGCGAAGATCTCTCGAAGCTCGGTTTCCCCGTTCGACCAAATGAGCGGGTTTCGTTAGACGCTGAAAAAATTCCGCCGCAAACCGATGTCACCTCAATCGCGAAGTTTCTCGTTCGCAACAGCGACATCGACATGAACCAGCATGTGAACAACACACGCTACGCCCAGTGGGTTCTGGACGCAGTCCCTTTCACGTCTCATAAAAAATTTCAGCTCCGAGATTACGAAATCAATTTCATCGCTGAAACGAAAGAGGGCGACGAGGTCGTCATTCAAGAAGCAAACTCAAACGCGACTCTTCAAACGGGCCCGGCTTTCTTTCAAGGATTTCGCGAGCGAGATCAAAAAGTGGTTTTTACTGTTCGCATGCAACTCGACAGCCGCAGCTAGTCGCCGCTTTCGTGAAACCGAACTTCGACTGGCGTCTTGACTTCGCCCGTGATCGGTTCTGCAATCTTGTTTATGAAAACACTCCTGATAACGCTCTTGCTGACGATCGCGTTCTGCACTTCCGCAATGGCTCAAGACATGGACCGTCCGCTCAACTTCAGAGTGACCTCTGAGTGTAAAGGTTGTGTTGCCTTTACGGACCTCACACAAGATTTCGGCCTGCTGACTCAAGGCTATCCGGCAAAAGTTCGCTTCTACTGGGCATCTTGGTATTCTCTGCCCGATCAGACTTCCGAATTTATCGAGCTCCCGATCGAAGTCGATTCTCAAGGCAAAGTTTTGATTCCAGAGTTCAGCTTAGGCAACTTTTCAAGCGGCACGACGTATTCCTTCGCCTACGGTCTCGTCTCGGCAGACGGCAACCTTCTTCACTTCGAAACCGAAGACGAGCACCTCGATCAGCACTCAATCGAAGTACAGTAGACGCCATTAGAACCCGTAAGCGACATTTCGCCTAATTCTCAGCAACTTTCTGGGGCTGTTTTTCTCATTCCCTACACATCTTTGGGACTGAATTGTTAGCCATCCGTGACCTGGTAGGTTCGGATGAATGCGAAACACGCCTCTCCGGAAAGCCGCATTTTCAGCCCTCGCCCTTTTGTCTCTCAGCTTTTTGCCCCTCAAGGCGGAAGCGAAAGATCTTGTTACGTCTGACTCTGAAGTCCGCGAAGAGCTTCTCCGTCGCGCTGTCGTTTGGCAGCAGCCGAAGTGGATCTCAAAAGACTTCCGATTCGATCCTTCATTTGACGTTGGGGCCGGGCCCGAGTTGAAAGGTGACGACCGCCTTCTTCTCAACAAAGACGTCTACTGCCAAGTCACCGAAGAAGATTTAAAAAAGCCGAACGGAAAGACGCCCAAGTTTGAGTGTCGCCTCTTAAAGCTTAACTCGAGCGGTCAGTTTGAATACGTGAAGAACAAAAATGGTAAAACGCAGAAACTCAAAGTGAAGTTTCGCACACCTGAGATGGGCAATCGCGATAGCGAAGTTGAAACTGAGATTCTCGCGACTCGCCTTCTCTGGTCGCTCGGCTTCGGCGCCGACCAAATGTATTCGGTTTCGCGCCTTCATTGCTACGGCTGCACAGAGAACCCGTTTAAGAACAGAAAACTCGACGCCTCAACCATGAAGCGGGCAAGAATTTTCGAGAACGCCGCTGTTGAGATCAAACTCGAGGGCGACGAGATCACTTATAAATCGCCACCCCGCACAGGCGGTATCGAAGACCACTACAGACATGACCCGCCTCGCGAAGGCTTCACGCTAACCGAACTCGTCAATACCCGCGCTCGCGAAAACGACGCTCTGAAAGATCGTCAGCGCATCGAACGCGACGCCCTTCGCTTACTTGCGGTGTTCATGCAGAACGCAGACTTGAAGTCCGAAAATTTCCGCCTCACGTGCGCCGGTGACAAGGGCAACCGAGGCCTTTGCCGGGGCGATGTCATTGCCTACATGCAAGACCCAGGTGGAACGTTCGGCCAAGGCAGTACAGGCTTAATCGGCATTGATAAGCTCGATCTTTCGCATTGGGCTTCTCGAGGCATTTGGAAAAACCCGCGCCGCTGCATAGGCCGAATTGGCAAAACGCTCGACCTCCCGATGATGTATCCGCAAGTGACGAACGAAGGCCGCGTGCTATTAGCTCGACTCTTGAGTGGATTTGCTGAGGGTCGTGAAGGTCGCGCGCGTGTCGAAGCGCTGTTTAACGCCGCGAAGATCCCTGCGAAGTTTGGTTCGACTCGCGATTGGGCTGAAGCCTTTATCGCGAAAGTCGAGCAGATCAAGTACCCGATGGGCCGCGAGAACCCAAATTACGTCTGCACGAAGACCGTCGACTAAGCCAAACGCGCCCCTACAAATTTTCCCAAACGGGCGCTGCTGTACAAAAATCGGCAATGCGCACCTGCGCCTCTTGAAGTTCTTTGATGGCACCACGAATGACTTCGGGC
>CAJYOV010000688.1 GCA_913776405.1 Pseudobdellovibrionaceae bacterium | reverse complement strand
AATGATCTTGGCCCTGGGGCTCTGTGTATGATTCGCATCGTGATTTCCCTGGAACCCGAAGAGAGCAAACGAGACGCCACCGCTGAGTTGCCTTGAGATCCAATTATGAGGATCTGGCGGCAATTTTAGCGCGCGGGCTGGACGTCGATGCGTAACCAGTTAGCCGGAGGTGCCCTAAAGCGGCTTTATTGGCCACAATGACGAATTCGTCATGGCTCGGGCTAGCGGATTGGGTACATTCACCAGCCCCTTACACCGAAACGTAGATATGGGCGCTCACCGGAAGATCGATCAAAGGCGCGTTCGCCTTTTATACGAAACTAATACGTCGATGTTCGTGGGCGGCTTCATCAGCATTTTCGCCTATGCCTATGTCACGCGAACTGCTCACAGCGCGCTCGAACTTCGAGTTTGGCTCGCTTTCATGATGGCCGCTTTCGCATTTCGTTTTGCGAGTCAGAAACTCTTCCTCTTAAGTGCGAAAAACGAACCGGACTTTGACGCCGTCTTTTACGAGCGAGTTTACGCGTTCGGCCTGTCACTTACGGCTGTCGGGTGGGGCGTTGCCGGGTCTGTACTTTTGCCTGAGAAGGCAGAGTTCGTTTTAGTCTTAGGTCTCATTAACATCGGTTTAATTGCGGGCGCCTCGTCCGCGTATTCGATCTCACGCCTTTCGCTTTCGGCCGTGATGTTGCCGATGTCGCTGCCTCTCGCAGTCATGACATTTCTTCGGGGTCATGAAACTCTGACCGCGATGGGCGTCATGATCGGGCTCTTCGCTTTGACGATGGCGCGGCTCGGGCACAAGCGAAGCGATTTCGTTCTTCAAGCTTGGAAGATCGCCGAAGAAAAAGATCGGTTGAGCCGTGACCTGATCGACGCTCAAGCGAAGATCCTTCAGTCGACCAAGATGGCCGCGCTCGGACAGATGGCTGCCGGCATCGCACATGAGATCAACACACCACTTGCGATCATCAGCGTCTGCGCGCAAACGATTCAAGAAGCGTCGGAAGAGGCTGAACCCTCGTTGCCAAATATTCGCGAGGCTGCGATTGAAGTGGATTCGACCGTCGCTCGGATCGCAAAAATAGTGGGCGGTCTCAAAAATTTCTCAAGACAAGATCAGAGTGATCCCCCAAGGGTGATCAAAGTCGAAACCTTGATTTCGGAAACACTCTCGTTTTGCCAAGAGCGTTTGAAACTCATGGGTGTAGCGATTGAAGTCTCGGTCTCACCTGACACTCGAAACGGCTCAACGCTCGCGGTCTCGGGCCACTCGGCCCAACTCAGTCAGGTGCTCTTAAACTTACTTAACAACGCAGCCGACGCGGTCGAGCCGTTAGACGAGAAATGGATCTCGGTTGTCATCGACCATGATGAGACCTGCTTAAGACTACGAGTGAGTGACTCAGGGGCCGGCATTGCGCCAGAGATTCGTGCGCGATTGATGGAGCCATTCTTTACGACAAAAGCTTTTGGCAAAGGCACGGGGCTTGGCTTGAGTGTCGCGCATGGTATCGCCGCAGCACACGGCGGGAGACTCACGCTTGACGAAGAGAGCCCTCGAACCTGCTTTGTGCTTGAATTGCCTCTGCATGCTCAAGGTCGAAAAAGCAAATCGGCCGCTTGAGTCTAGTTGACTCAAGGTCGGCGGTCGCTATAACTTCGGTGTTGTTAGGGAGTAGTTAGCTTCGAGAGCCTTCTCGAAGCGTGTGTGTCGACAGACTGGGCTCAAAGCCCCGGCACACGCAAACTGAGATGGTTCGACAGTTGCTGGACGCTGGACGCAACTGAACCAACGAAGTTTCGACGAGACTGACGCTTAGGACGAAAGAATAACTTTCGGTTCGTGCGTCGTCTCGTTTTTCGATTAGATCTCACGCTGAAATCCTGCGTGCCTTCGATCAAGATCAAAAAACTAAGTTCGATGAGAACGGCCGAAACTGACACTTAATAGGAGTGGTCGTGGACGCAGTGATCAATTCGTTTCTTCTCGTGTTCGCCGGTGAAATGGGCGACAAAACTCAACTTCTCGCGCTGGTCTTGACGGCTCGCTATCGCAAGCCCTGGGTGATTCTAGCGGGCGTTTTCGTTGCGACTCTTCTCAATCACGCTTTAGCCGCGTATGCAGGGGGTTGGGTTGCGAGCTGGTTTACGCCGTTTCAAATCAAATGGGGGCTAGCGATCATCTTCTTCGCGTTCGCCGCGTGGATCTTAATCCCCGACAAAGAAGAAGAATTGAAAAGTGAAAGCCGCTTCGGCGCTTTTCTCACAACAGTGATCGCATTTTTCCTGGCAGAGATGGGTGACAAGACCCAACTCGCGACGATTGCACTCGGCGCTCGTTACGCGAATACAGTCGCCGTCACATTCGGAACAACTCTCGGAATGATGGCATCAAACGCACTTGCAATTTTCCTTGGTGACAAGCTCTTGGCAAGAATTCCAATGAAATGGGTTCGCCTGTTCGCATGCATTCTGTTTATCCTGTTCGGCATAGGCATTTTGGTCGGCTTCGATTGACTCGAAAGGTGAGTGTGGATGACGTCGAACGACGGTCAGAAAATTAAAAGCAGTCGAAAAGTGAAGGTGGGCCTGATCGGCTTTGGCCTTTCAGGTCGCGTTTTCCATGCAAACTTACTTCGCGAAAGCGACAAATTTGAAATCGTGGCCGTCGCTTCGTCCCGTGAGCAGGAGGTCCGAGAGACCCTTCCGGGCGCTCGAGTGTTTGCCTCAGCTCAAGATTTGATCGCGGATTCCGAAGTCGAAATCGTCATCAACGCAGCTCCGAATCCCCAGCACTTTTTTTTAAGTCGTGAGGCTTTGCTTTCGGGTAAGCATGTCGTGGTTGAAAAGCCATTTGCGACAACATCGCAAGAGGCACGTGAGCTGATCGCTCTCGCAGAAAAACAGAACCGGTTCGTTACGGTTTATCAGAATCGCCGGTGGGACGGCGATTTCCTCACGGTTCGGAAGCTTATTGAAACGCGAGCACTTGGCGATCTGCATCTGGTGGAATCAAATTTTGATCGGTTTCGACCGACGGTCCGCTCTGATCGGTGGCGCGAGCGCGCTGAGCCAGGTTCCGGCATCTTGTTCGACCTCGGTGCGCATCTTCTCGATCAAGCTCTCTTGCTCTTTGGTGAACCGCAAACTCTGTGGGCCGATGTGATCACTCAGAAGCCGGGAGCGCAGGCCGACGACTACTTTCAAATTGTTCTGGGCTACAACACGTGTCGAGTTGTCTTGCGCTCGAGTTCTTTCGCGGCGATTGAGACACCGCGTTTTCGGGTCTTCGGTTCTGGCGGCAGTTATGTGAAGTTCGGCCTTGATCCGCAAGAGGGTCAGCTCAGAGAAGGGATGTCGGTTCGCAATCAAAATTTCGCTCGTGAACCAGAAGCTGTTTTTGGTGAATTCAAACAAAGCGAAACCTCAGAGCCTAAGCGTGTTCAGACCGAGCGCGGCTGCTATCTCGATTTTTACGATCGGCTTGCGCGCGCAATCGAATTGAATAGGGCTGAGCTGTTACCGGTCGATCCTTGTGAGGCGCTCAGAGTGATCGAACTCATCGAGATGGCAATTCAGAGTTCAGCTTCGGGGCGCAAACTTCAGCTTTGACCATTTTCGGCGATGGACTCGCTGAGAGCTGTAAATGCCGTGGTGGCCGGACGCGTAGTATGCGGCAAAACAAGCGAGCGCTGCATATGGCGTAATCGCGACGCCGAAGAGCTCAAGCGCCATGATGGTACAGGCAAGCGGCGTGTTGGCCGCACCTGCAAAAACGCCGACGAGACCGATCGCCGCGAGTGTCGGAAGTTCAAGCGGTAGATAGGTTGAAAGTGCGTTACCAAGAGTTGAGCCGATGAACAAAAGCGGCGTCACTTCGCCGCCTTTGAAGCCCGAACCGAGCGTTAACGCAGTCGCCGCCAATTTCAAAAGCCAGTCGCTTGGCGCAAGCTGCGTCTGAAACGAGTCGAGAATCACGGGCACGCCAAGACCTGCGAATCTCATCAAGCTCGGGCTTAAGTAGAAAGCGAGAGCAAGCAGAGCGCCGCCACACGCCGCACGCACCATCGAACTTGAAGAAATGCGCGTGAACACGAGTTTAAAACCGTCGGTTGCGTAAACGAAGAGGCGAGCCGTCAAGCCGAATAGAACTCCTGCCATCAGAGCAGCGCCGACTGCCCTGAATGTCAGCGGCACGGAAGCGATTTGCGGGTACGCTGTGTGATGAAGCCCGCATGCGAGAGTCACGAAATGTGCGATGAGCGCACCGATCAGGCATTCAATCGAATTTCGGTAATCGAGTTTACCGATCGAGAAAACTTCGATGCCAAAAACAGCGCCCGCAAAAGGCACGCCGAACACCGAACCAAAGCCAGCACTCATTCCAATCATCAAGAGTGAGCGGCGTTTGTGCAGCGCGATCTTGAAGATCGTCCCGATGCGATCTGCAAGTGTGCCACCCATCTGCACGGCTGTTCCCTCGCGACCAGCCGAGCCGCCGAAGAGGTGAGTGATCAGCGTGCCAATCAAAACAAGCGGCGCCATCCGAAACGGAACGACCGAGCGAGGCGTGTGAAACTCATCTAAGAGAAGGTTGTTGCCCTTTTCTAAATCGATGGCGCGTTTGTTTTCGCACCTCCGAGATCGGGCGGTTGCAAACATCGTGTAGAGACCGCCAACGATGACGCCCCCTAGTGGAAGAAGATAGTGCAGTTCTACGAATCGCACCCGGATCTGCGTGACGTAGTCGAGAAGAAAGAGAAAGAGCGCCGAGGCTAGACCACACGCAATGCCGATAGGAATCGCGAGAGCTAATCGCTTGAGTAAGGGCAGCTCTGTCTGTTTCAAGGGCTCAGAGGGTTTAAAAAGCCCAGAGGGCGGCGCGCTTGGCTTCATGTTAAACGAAAGGCTAGCCAAGGGTTTCAGTGAATGCAACCGAACGTCTAGGTCATTTGATCTTGAGCGAAGCTCACGAGAGACCGAAAAGACCTTCTGATGACGTTTGTTTTCGATCGACTCAAGATTTTGATCTGCGTTTTTGTTCTACCGAGTTTCGCGTTCGGTGCGACAACGTCTTCGAAAGTCGAGGCGCACGTTCAGGAAACGAAGCTTCAATCCTTCAAGAAAGTTCTTTCGTACGACGAAGTCAGTCGCCTCTCGAAAGAAAAACGGATCATCTACGTTCAAGGCGTAAGATCGCTTCTAAGCGACATCGAAAACCGAACGCCGGGTCAAAAGCGATCTGGCAGAAGCCCTGCCAATGAAACGACGGCTGCGGTCGCAGGTCTTCCCTACCAAGCTGGCACCAAAATTCGTTGCGGTGGAGCCGGCTACACGGTTCTAAAAGTGTTCGGTGCAGATC
>CAJYOV010000687.1 GCA_913776405.1 Pseudobdellovibrionaceae bacterium | reverse complement strand
CGCGAGTTTAAGTAGAAGTACTCCTTCAAAACGTTCGCGTCGGTCACCTTTTTCGCGTGAACCGTCGAACTTACAGTCAGGACTGAAAGAGCTAGAATTAAGGCGAATGTCTTCATTTCTTACTCCGTTTCGTCTCGTCTTCTTTCGCTGCGGCTTGCGGCTTTCCTGCTGGAGGATTGCCTGCTGTCGCCGGCTGACGAGCGGTTGCTACGGCGTCTTCGAGTGATTTGATCTTGCCGTTCAAATCAACTGCCGGACGCGGCTTCACATCACCTTTATCGACAGACGAGCGCAAATTCTTGTAGGCCGAGAGTGCGAGTTCATTGTTCTTTAACGAGACTTCATAAATGCCTGCGAGGCGTAACCACCAGTCACCACGAGAAGGTCTAAGAGAAACGGCACGCGCATAGAGCTGCGACGCTTCTTCCGCTTTGCCTTGCTGCATGCGAACTTCACCGAGACCTGCAAGCGCGAGTGGCGATTTTTCGTCAATCTTCAAGACAGCTTCGTAATGCTCGCCGGCTTTGTTCCACTCGAGGTCTCGGTGGTAAATTTCGGCCAAGAACATGTGACCGTGAACGAGCTTTGGATCAAGGCCAACGGCCTTTTGGATCTCGTTCATGCCTTTCGAAGTCTCTTTCATACCAAGAAGAACACGACCTCTCTGGTACGAGAACAGTGGCGCCTGACCACCCGCTTTTTTAAGTGCGAGATCGGTCATCCAGAGGGCGCGCTGATAATCGCCGCGAGCTTCAGCCGAGACCGCGAAGAAGTAAGCGCCCCAAGGTGCATTTAGGTCAACGCGCGCAAGCGTCTCAGCGACTTGGTCGAGCGTTTTCCAGTTCTTTTCGCCGACGCAAGCGGAAGCTTTCGAGAGCAGATCTTTCCACTCTTTCGAGGTGCCTTCGTTCGCAGTCAGCGCGTTTTTCTGTGTCGTTGTTGGTACGTCGCACTTACCACCAGCAGTGCCAGCGACAACGAAAGAAATGCCGTCGAGATATGCGCGCGATTTCTCAGCCGCCTGCTTGTCTTCTTGAACGCCACCGCCGGTCGCACAAGCGACCGAGAGTAAGCTCGCAAGACCTGTCGACACGACTGCACCCAGTTTGCCTTGTGGTCGTTGGGCTTTTTGCCATTGAGTCATTTTCACAGGCCTACCTCCGTCTTAGAAGCTGAACCGAATTTCGGAACGTAAGCTACCGGCTGAGTCACTGTGACCGTCGGGAGCACTTCCGCTTTCATGTTCAACTTGTTCACTTCCATTTGAATTTCTGCGATCTGACCTTCTCTCAACTGCGCTTTTTTCGCTGCATCGAGAGCTTGGTTCATCGACTCAATCCCTTTTTCTTCCATCGGTACAACGAGCTGTTCCGTTTCTTGGCGGAACGCTGCGAGGTCCGATTCAGACACACCCTTCAGCTCCATCTCACGAACTTGCTTCGAGTAGTCCAAGTAGCAGTTCGCTAGACGCTTTAAGCTCTTCACAGACGTTGCGGCGTCTCCGTAGTTGATCGCGCTTTGGTCAGCCTTTTGCGCTTTCTCAAGCTTCTCTGTTTTCAGAGCGAGAACGACGCCGACTTTTTCAACGCGAGCTTTTACGCTTTGACGGCGGTATTCGTCTTCCAAGACTTGAGCCTGGACGAAACGTGCGCGCGCCAAGAGGTCTTTCGGAAGACCGCTCTTTCCAATAATGCGTTTCGACACGTTGAACGCCTTTGTATAGTCTTGTTTAGCTAAGGCCTCTTCAGCTTGCTCAACGACGAGGCGGCTCGCTTGCGGCTCAATGCCTTCGCGCGAGAATTTCGTCTCGAGGGCCGCAATCGTCTTCATGTCGCCGATCTCGCGAGCGAGAACCGCAGCCTTATCAAGAAGCGCTACTTGTTCTGACTGCTTTTTACGGTCTTCAGCAAGCTTCTGGTACATCGTGATCGCACGCTCTTTATCGCCCGAGAGAGCGAAGAAGTCGGCAGCAACTTCACGCCATTTATCCTGTTTGTCTGACTCGACCAAAGCCAAGTTCAGAAGAACGCGGGCTGCGAGGTCAAGACGAGCCATCGACTCAAACGTCTGAGCCGCTTTCGTTAAGCAGTCACGACCATTCGTCGATTTCGGGAAGAGCTTGTGCATTTGATAGCACGTGTTTGCGCCGCCCTGAGCATCACCCATGCGGAACTGAAGTTGCGAAGCGTTCCACCAAGCTTTCGGAGCGAGCTCCGATGCTGTGTTCTCGAGCGCAAACTTTTTGTAAGCTTCAACGGCTTGAGCGATCTCGCCCTTCTCTTCCATTTGCTGAATTTCTGAGAAGTAAGCTTCACGGTAGATCTTCTCGATCTGAGTCGTGCGAGCCGCTTCTGTTTTACCATTCAGAAGAAGCTTCGCCGCTTCTTTGATGCCTTTATAGTCTTTCTTGATGTTCAAAATATCGAGGTACAAGTCTTGAGACTTCTGAATCTTGTCAGACGCTTGGCTCGCGTCGGCAACATCTGTCCAACCGATTTTCTTGAACTGGGGCGCCGCTTCGTCGTAACGCTCTTTCTCGTACGCGATAAACGCGCGCTTGAAGCGAAGATCGAATGCGTATTGGCCTTTCGGGAAACGCTTCACGTAAACATCAGAAAGTTCTTGGAAGCGCTTTTCGTCCGTATCAGACCACTTATCGTTGTTCGACTTCTCGAGAGCTACGATCGCGCCGTAGGCTGAATCGTGCGCCATCTTCGAATCGAGCTTTGCACCTTCGGCTGCATACTTATCGACCATCGCGTAGCTCTCACTTGCTTCGCGGAAGTTCGAGCGTGCAAACAAAAGTTCTGAGAATGAGTAACGAACAGCTGGAAGCTCAGAGTCTTTCAACGTCGCGTACTTGATATAGAGACGATATGTCTTCTCAGCACTTGCAGCGAGGTCATCCGGGCCGCCCTGTTTTTTCCAGAGAGCATGCCACTTTGTTGAAAGTTTCTTCGAAGCTTCCGTGATCTTGCCACGGCATTCTGGCTCGACCGCTGGGCCCTTTTTCGCTTTAGGTGTTCGCTCAACAAGAGCATCACACCATTTATCGAAGGCATAAAGCTGATCGCCCGCTGCGGCGCGATTTCTCAAACGCTCATAGTTCCACGCAAGCTCTTCGTGTGCTTGAGCTGCCGACGGCGACTCTGGCCACGTTTTCAACACGTCTTTCAACACGGACTCGATGTCTTTGTATTGGCTGTGACGATTGTAGAGTTCTACGAGACGCATGATGAATGGGATCGCGTCGAGATCTTTCGCCTGGGCTTGGAAGTATTTTACAGCGTCATCCGACTTTCTAACGTCGGAGAAGAAGAGCGCCATGTCACCAAGGGCTTCTTTGCGAAGATCAAGTTTCTGATCCATCTTTGATGCTGCGACCTGATGACCGAAGGCCACGACGTCTTCAAGTTCTTTCAAACCTGAATTTGCATCTTGAAGGTTGTAGTAGGTCCAAGCTGTTTTGTAGATACCGTATGGGTACACACGAGCGCGTGGGAAACGACGGATCGCTTTGAATTGCTCGAGCGCAACTTTGAAATCACGACGCTGGAACGCGATCTCACCGACAGCGAGGTACGCATCGGGAACGAGACCCGAAGAGCCGTGCTGCTTAATCATGCGGTAAAGAAGTTCTTCAGCCGCTTTGTCGTTACCGAGTTGTTGGTAGGCGTAAGCGTTGTTGAACATGACAACGTCCATCGCACGGAAGCGCGGCCACTTCTCTTGAATCTCAAGGTAGTAACTAATAGCCTTCTTGATCTCAGCCGATTCCGATGCATCTTTTACGAGCTGCGGAACGAAGCTAACGATCTCTTTGTCGTTCTTGTGAATCTCGAAGAAACGCTCTGAGCGCGCACGGCGCATGTAAAGCTCAGCAAAGCGAAAGAGGATTTCCGGCTCCATACGAGTCTTCTTATATTTTTTCAAAAGCTTATCGAGCTGAGCAACGGCTTGTTTCTCAGACTTGATGACAAGCATCTCGGTTTTCAAAGCTTTCACTTCGTTACCCGACTCGTCACCCGCTTTAAACTTCAATTGTTCTTCGACGCCCGGCTCGTCTTTCTTCTTCGCTTCAGACGCGACCGGTGCCGTAACGACCGATGCAGCCACCGCTGCAATCAACATTTGGATTTTGAGTTTTTCTAATTTCATCATGGTCTTACTCTTTCATTCCAGCTGGGTCGTAATCGATTCGAATCGTTGCTTCTGCATTCGGTACGGCTGTTCCGTGGAAACGGACCGAGTTCGTGTCCGAGTGGTACGTCCGGCCGTTATCCGCGTTCTGAGCGATCTTGACGCCGTTCACATAGATCGTGAGCGTCGAGAGATTCGGAACGCGATCAAGTTTGTACTCAGTCATGATCTCGAGAATACGAGCTTTCACGTTCGTGAGAGCGCG
>CAJYOV010000686.1 GCA_913776405.1 Pseudobdellovibrionaceae bacterium | reverse complement strand
CCCAGAGCTAGTAGACTGGGCCATGTTATCCGCATCAAAAGACTCCCTCACCCGCGATCTTACTCGGGCTCTTACCGAGATCATTTCAGAAACAAACGGCATCAATCTTTCAGAAACGCTCGAGCTTATGGCTTCAAGCGAATCGGTTCGCACGCGGCCGATCATCCAGAAACTGGCGATTGAATTCCGAAATCTGCTTTTTCAATTTCAGAGCGATCAAATTGAAATCGAAACGCTTCTCAATCACCCGATTGCGAAGGGCCTGTTTGGCTTCTTCAAAGCGTTTCCGATTCCTTACCGTGACGAGCACACGCACCTGACAGGCGCTCTCTCGGCGGACTTCATTTACCCTCGCATCAAGAAGTTGCTCGAAGGCCCGAACAAAGAAATCTACGAGCGGAAAATCGTTCAGATTTACGGCGATAAAGCCTTGCCGATTCGCAGCCAGGACGACATCGAGCGACTTTTGAAAATCAAAGACGACGAGCGTTTCACACGCTATCTCGCAGTCCTCATGATGGCGAAGCTTCTACTCACGAGCCGCGAAGCTCACCGAGAGGCGGCCTATCACATGGCGAAAGACCTCTACGAAAACTACAACGTTGGCTTCATTCGCCTTAAATTCTCGTTCTCACGCGCAACAATGGACGACAACGAAAAGGTGCCAGGCCTCGAAGCTGTCAGCGAAGAAGATGTTGTCTTAGGTTTGTACGACGGTTTCATGGACTTCAAAAAAGAAGTTCCTCAGTGGAACTTCACGCTCTCCCCTTCGTTCCGAAAAGAGAGTTCGTTCTACGACAACGTGAAATACAAATCGAAGAAAGAGCACTTCTTAGCGCAGGTGAATCAAGTGCTCGCGCTTCTCGACAAGCATCCGTTCTTGCGTGACGTCATGACTGACGTCGACACCGTCGGCAACGAATCGGAACTCTTCCGTAAGAGCCATTTCATGGATATGAAGATCGGCTTCCGAAAGCTTCAGTATCGTGGCTTCAAGATTCGTTCGCACCACGGCGAAATTTGGAAGACGCTTCGCAAAGGCATTCAAGCCGTCGACAACGCCATGAATATCTGGCGGATCGATACGCTCGAACACGGGCTATCTCTCGGCATCAACCCGAACTTCTATTTCCACTCTTTGTATCAGCGCGTGCTCAAGTGGAACCGTCGTGGCGAAGCCATTCGCCCAGGTACGATGGATTTTAACGAAATCAGCGAAATGGATTGGTCCGAAGCGCAGTTCCCGGTTCGCGATAAGCTGATCTCAGGCACACCGCTCAACGACGATGAGATTCGCAGCTTTACGAAAGCGAAATTCCATACCGCTCGCGAAGTTGAGATTTATCAGCACGACGTTCTCGATCGCATGATCGATAAAGGCGTCTCGCTCGTTTCTCTTCCATCGTCGAATACGAAACTCACGAACTCGTTCGAGGACTACAAAGACCATCCGTTCTCTTGGTGGGAGAAGAAAAACGTTCCGCAAGGGATCGGCACCGACAACTACGTCACCCTCGATACCAACTTCATTCAAGAGCTCTTGATCATTCTGTTTACCGACCCTCAAGGTCTGAAAATCACGAAACTCCTGATGGTCGCAACCGGCGAACAACGTCGCCCCTACCTCAGCCACCTCATGTGGCAGATGCGCAAACGCCAAGAAGGCCGCTAGCAGGTACCGCGTACGATTTTGTCCACATCCGCGTCATTTCGGTGTTTAACCGAGGTTCAAAGCCCCCGTCAAAACCGGGGACTTTGACTTTTCGAAGGCTCGCCTTGAACGTTTGAGGAACCGCTTCGCGAAGGGACGATCTCATGGCGATTTCTCGAGTCGACACAGTTTCATTTTCTCATGGCTTCACTCGCGTTCTGTTTACGGCGCTGGCGGCCCTGGTCGGCACCATCGCGGGCTACGCAAGCGAAGCGAACGCGTACATCTCAGCCAGCCCGGGCTCGATTTATTTCTTTGACGAAGAGGTCGGCGGCATCGGCTCATCGCGATCGGTGACCATCTCAAACAACTCGAATCAGCCGGTCAGCGGCCTCAGTGTCTACGACAATTGCTTCAGCGATTTTAACGTCTCGAATTACGGTTGCTACGGGACTCTCCCGGCGTATGGCAGCTGTTCCCTCAACGTTCGCTTCCAGCCACGGATGGAAGGCTCTCACTCTTGCTCGATCCAAATCTCAGGCGCCGGCTCCTACGCCTCGGTCTCCATCTCCGGCCGCGGCGTCCCCCGCGACCGCGCCCTCACCGCTGACGACGGCCCTGACGATGGCGGAGACACCAACACCGACGCCGACAAAGCAGCCCTCACCGAAGACGAGAGCCCACGCACCTGGAAACAGATCCTCCCCGAATGATCGGGAGGTGCCAGGCTCCTTTAGAGCCGGGAAATGTCACTGGGGGTGGGTTTCGTGTTTAGTGGGGTGACGGTCTGAAATTTCTTTCAGGCTGAGGGTCGTGGCGGGTCAGGTCGTTTCAAGTAGTTATGAAGGGCCCTAAGCTTGCTTTTAGGGCCTGCGATGAAAACACGTCTCGCACTCCCATTTTTAATCGCGGCTCTCTCAATCACATCTGCGTGTGCGCCAAAGCACCGTGGTGACGAACCTTCGCGTGCCCAATTAAAGGAAGACACGGTTGTCGAGTTCGATGAAAACGATGCGGTCGCCCCGACCGAAAATATCGACATCGATATGGGCAAAGACACAACCGGCGAGACGCGCCCGATGGCTGGATCGCCTGAAGCGGACGACCAAACTGATGACTCAGCCGAGGAGTCTGAAGATCAATCGGCAGACGAATCTCAAGATCAAGCTGACGCCGAAGAAGAATTCGAGACCGACACGGTCGACACAACGACAGACGAGACCGGTGCCAACGAACAAGTTCTCGCAAACGACGCGAATGGCGGCATCAGCCTCGACGAAACAGAAGGTGTGCCTAGCGAAACGATCAGCGTTCAGTCGACGTTTGAAGAGATGGCCGCGAAACGAAAGGCCGCTCCGAAAAAGGCTGCGCCAAAGAAAGCACCCGCTAAGAGAGTCGCACCGAAAAAAGCAGTCGCAAAAAAAGGTGCTGTTGCTCGTAAAGCTCCTGCGAAAAAAGCACGCCCTGCGGCGCCTTCTATGGATCGCTCAAAGATCACGTTCGGAACGATGACGGGTAGCTCGCTTGCGCCAAAATCGAACGAAGCCACTCGCTTTGCGCCAGCTTCGATCACGAAGCTCGTAACAACAGGCATGGCTCTCGAACGCCTTGGTCACAACTTCACGTTCAAACACAAAATTGCTTGGCGCTACGTTCAAGGCTCGAACGCGGTCGCGACAAACCTCACGTGGTTTGGTGAAGGCGATCCGACGTTGGGTCACTCTCGCTTCGAAGCCGACAAAGCCGGCATGGCCACATTGAAGAAAATGGCTGCGGCGCTCAAACAAAAAGGCATCAAGTCGGTCCAAGGCCCAATCACGCTTCGCCCTGCTGATAATCGCATGCAAGGCTGGTTCGTAGCAGCAGGCGTTCCGGATTGGGAGCCGTTCACGTGCTACGGCGCACCTCCACGTGCGTTCAACATCTTCCGTAACTGCGCGTCTGCAAAAGCGGGTATGCGCGACACCGAGACGCGCGCAAAACAAGCCTTCGTTGCAGCTCTCAAAAGCCAAGGGATTACCGTGAACGAAGCCGCGAAGCCGCAGGTCAATCCAGCGGTTTCAGCACTTGCGTTTAGCTCGGCACCGATGCCGCGCCTTCTCTATTGGATGAACAAGTCGAGCGATAACTTGATCGCCGAGTCGTTGTTCAAAGCCGTCGCACGTACAGTGAACACGCCGAACCTTCAGCAGAACGGCCAAGGAATCTACAAAGGCACGATCGCCTCGTGGATGACTCAGATGGGTACCGGCGGCTTCGCGAATGAACTCTCGTTCTTAGACGGTTCAGGTCTCACTCCGAACAACGTCGTGACACCACGTGCGTTCGTTCAAATGTTGAAGCGTTATGTTTCAAAGAATTACTTCGCAGACCTCTGGCAGTCGCTTCCAATCGCAGGCGTCGACGGAACACTTGCGAACCGCGCGAAGAACCCGCAAATCGCAGGTAAAGTCCGCGCGAAAACTGGAACCCTCACAGGTTACTACCAGCTTGCAGGCTACATCCCGCGCCTGAATGCTGACGGCAAAGGTGTGAAGGAACTTGTCCCTTTTGCGATTCTAACGAAAGCTCCGGGTAACGAAGCAGGCCGCCGCGCAGCTCATCGTTACCAGGACGACATCCTTGTTGAGCTTTCGCGCAAAGTGAATGGCAAGTAAGTCGCCTCTATCTATCGTCGAATTTTCGCCCGAGAAACTGGATGAAATCGTCCAGTTTCAAAATTCTAGTTCTCCGCCACACCGACAAATGCCCCGCTCTCACATCGAGAGTGATCTCACTGACTCCGCTCGCGGCCGCGGATCTCATGTTCGACTCTGTTATGAAGTCGATCAGTTGACAGGCTACTGTGGTTGGGTCCTCGGAGAGAGCGGCGAATTCTTCGTTGCGCCCTTTGTGGTCTCGACTCTTCTGGCGGCTCAAACACTCTTGAAAATCGCATTAGAGGCTGGCCACGGTCAGGAATGGGCGCGTGTGACGTGCTCGCTTACAGATCTTGAAAAGCGAGCGGCCATTGTTGAGATGAACTTCAAACACGTTTTCGATTTCGTCGAATTTGAGATTGAGCCAAGCGCTTTCACGAGCGCTATCTCCGAGTTGCGATCCGGCCATAGGCTGAAGCCACTCAATCAAACTTCTGCTTTGCAGTTCGCAAAACTGCACAACGCAGCTTTCACCGGCGTCGACAACTCGCTTCCCATGACGGAAGCGCAAGCGCAGGAATTCTTAGCAGCGAAGGACACAGCCCACGAACTTTCATTCGCGATTGTTGATGAAGGAAATGAAGTGATTGCTTATGCACTCGTCAAAGACGATGGCTATGTCGATAGCATCGGCGTGAGCCCTGTGTTTCAGGGTCAAAATCTCGGAACGATGCTTTTTCAGACCGTCTTAAAAGAAGCTGCAAGACGGAATTTCAAAAGGCTGTTTACGACCGTGAGTTCAAGAAACGAAGCCTCTGTGCGGCTGCATCGGCGCCTCGGGTTTCGAGAACTCGAGCGCCGCACAGTCTTTCAAAAGACGCTTTGAGCCGCGTCGTTTACTTCTTTTTAGCAGGTGCAGCTGGCGTTGCTGCAGGTTGAGCCGCGCTTGGTGCAGCCGCTTCTTGCTTCGCTTCGACGTCCAACATCAAACGAACTTCGTCGCTAACAGTAACGCCGCCCGCTTCGAGCGCTTTGTTCCAGTTGAGGCCCCACTCTGAACGCTTGATCTTGCCTGTTGCAGAGAACGCGGCAACGGTATTGCCCCACGCATCCTTCACAGTGCCTTTGTGCTCAAGATCGAGTGTTACGGGCTTCGTGACCCCGTGCATAGTCAAGTCAGCCATCCACTTGTACTTGTTCTTGCCAGCCTTTTTGATTTTCGAGTTTGTAAGTGTCAGCGTTGGATATTTCGCGGCATCGAAGAAATCAGCCGACTGAAGGTGCTCGTCGCGCTTTGAGTTGCCCGTGTTGATCGAAGCTGTCTTTGCCGAAAAGTTTGCGTCTGAGACTTCGCCTTTTGCGTCGTCGAACATGAACGAACCGTCGAAGTCTTTGAACTCACCCGTCACGTCCGAAATCATCAAGTGCTTTACGGCGAAGCCGATTTTTGAGTGAGCGGCGTCAACAGTGTATTTCACTGGCGCTGCGAACGCGGAAGTCGCGACGGTTGCTGAGAGAACTGCAGAAGCAAGAGCAAGAACTGGAAGACGTGCAAAACGATACATGGTGTCCTTTCCTGTTAGGCCAAGTTAGTTGATCAATTGGACACGGAATCTCCATGGCTCTCAAGACCATTTCCCTTGGCGCTTCGCGCTAGCTCTGCTAAAAATTTGGAGCACTCTGGCTGCTCGTTTGTCGAGTACCGTAAAGGGCCTGAAGGTTTTGTTCCGAACGGCTGGAACTAAAGCTAAGGGCTGTGGAGATTCAACTTGAGCACCGACTCGAAATCACACTTCTCGTATTTCTACGAATCATTCATAGTCACCTTCGTGGGACTTATCGCCGCATACGCGATTGGCCACTTTATGCTGGGCTCCCCAAGCGCTGGCCTTAGTGCTGTGTTCATATGCGCCGTCTTGAGCGTGCTCGAAGTGTCGCTTTCGTTCGATAACGCCGTCGTGAACGCATCGGTTCTCCGAAATATGAACGACGTCTGGCGGCACCGGTTCTTGACCTGGGGTATCTTGATTGCCGTGTTCGGCATGCGCCTCGTCTTCCCTCTAGCGCTAGTCGGAATCGTCGCGCACATCGGGCCGTGGGACGCAATTGTTCTCGCCGCTACACAGCCTGACCAGTACGCCGAACTCATGCGTTCGGCGCACATCCCTGTCGCAGCTTTTGGCGGCGCGTTTTTGCTGATGGTGGCGCTCAAGCATTTCTTCAAAGAAAACCACGAAGTCTTTTGGCTGACTTGGCTCGAACGCCCGCTCTCAGCCATGGGCAAACTTGATACGAGCGAACTCGCCGTTGCGCTCTTGATCCTTTATGTAATCTCGCAGCAACTCGTGCCGGCCGATGCGATGACATTTCTCGTTGCCGGAATTTTCGGGCTGATCACGTTCATTCTCGTCGATGGTGTTAGCGGTTTGCTCGCCGGCGGTGACGAACAGATGCAAGCCGCAATCGAGAAAGATATTCACCGCGCAAGTGCCGGCATGTTTCTCTATCTCGAAGTTCTCGACGCTTCGTTCTCGTTCGACGGCGTCGTCGGCGCCTTCGCGATCACCAACAATCTCTTCATCATTGCAATCGGTCTCGGAATTGGCGCGATGTTCGTGCGAAGCTTGACGATTCTTCTCGTCGAAAAAGGCACTCTCACTCAGTTTAGATACCTCGAGCACGGTGCGTTCTGGGCGATCGCCGCCCTTGCGGCGATCATGTTCGTGAACACGTTCCGCCACGTGTCCGAAGTGATCACCGGCTTAATTGGGGCAGCCTTCATCGGACTAGCCCTCTTGTCGTCGGTTCGCTACAACAAAAAATATGGC
>CAJYOV010000685.1 GCA_913776405.1 Pseudobdellovibrionaceae bacterium | reverse complement strand
CTTGCTCGTTTCCCGGATAACGAAACACGACGACATCACCCCGATCCGGAAGCGAAGCGTTCAGTCGAGCGCCATCAGTAAACGGAATCGGAAAGCCGTAGGGAAGCTTGTAAGCAAAAATAAAGTCGCCGACTTTCAGTGTCGGGATCATAGAGCCCGTCGGGATCTTGTACGCGGAGACGACGAAGAAACGCAGGATCAGAGCCAAGATGATGGCAACGATCAAACTCTCCGTGTATTCCCGCATGACCATGCGGACCCTTGGCTTGCCGCTCAATGAACCCTCTTAGCCAGTCTTTGCCGGCGAATGGTCTTAGGGTCGCACAATTGACCGCTCTCCGCCAAAGCTTCTTCGCAGCTAAGCCAGATCAGCGAAGCGCGACCCAAAATTCGGTCGATGGGAAGCGTACCCCATACGCGGCTGTCGGCTGAGTGATCGCGATTGTCACCTGCCACGAACACGTGACCTTCGGGAACAGTGACTTCGGCGGTTTCAGATTGAGCGAAATTTTGGTCGCGGAACAAAGCGTGGTCATGGGTGTCGAGAGTTTCGACCTCCATCGCGAAATCACGTTTCATGTCGTCTCTTTCGCCGGCTGGCCAATCGCTCAAGAGCTCTGTCTTCTCGCTTTCCGTCATCGGTCGAACCGGGATTTTTTCGCCATTGATGCGAAGACCGTCGGATTGAATCAAAATGCGATCGCCAGGCAAACCCACAATTCGCTTAATCAGGAACGTGTCGTCTCGCTCGACCGATCGAAACACGATGACATCGCCACGCTGAGGCTGAGCCCAGTGAATTATGTAATGCGAGGTAAAAGGGAGCCTGAGGCCGTAGACGAATTTGTTGACGAAGATGTGGTCGCGAATCATCAGCGTCGGAAACATGCTTCCCGACGGAATGATGTAGGGCTCAAATAAGGCCCAACGCAGAGTCATGATGAGAAGAAGCGCCAGGAAGAGAGAGCCGAGGGCGCGCGGCCAAGTGCCGCGCAAGTCGGTCTGCTTCGATTGCGATGAAACAGTCGAAGCGTCAGATATCATCGAACTTGATGGAAGAACCGTGACCAACGAACCGTCGTCGGATCACAGAGGAACTTCACTTTCAGAGTCTCTTCGCAGCTTAACCAAACGAACATGGCGCGACCGAGGATGTTTTCTTCCGGGAGGAAGCCCCAGCGGCGCGAATCGTGTGAGTTGTCGCGGTTATCACCCATGACGAAAAGCTGACCAGGAGGCACGGTCCAAGGGCCTTCCGAACGACCAAACGAATCGTCTTTTCTCAAGATCACGCTGTGCGGATGATCGCCAAGCTTTTCAACGAAGTGCGAGTAGTTCGCTTTCAAGTCTGTTTGAAAGTTCGGATTCTGAACGTCTTCACGGCGAAAGTCGGCGTCGCTCGCAGCATCCCACTCAGGATTATTGGGAGCGGGCTCCGTTTCAACGAGCTGATCGTTGATGTAGAGTTTGCCGTTTTCGTAGAGAACTTTGTCGCCAGGAAGGCCAACGATGCGCTTGATGAAGAAGATGTCTTTGTCGACTGGGTACTTGAAGACAATGACTTCACCGCGTTTCGGCTCGCTGAATTTCATGAGCCATTTTTCGCTGAAAGGAACGCGGACACCGTAGACCGCTTTGTTCACGAAGATATGGTCGTGAATAAGAAGGCTCGGAAGCATGCTCGCCGATGGAATGACATAGGCTTCCATCAAGCCCCAACGGATCACGAGAGCGATACCGATTGCGATCGCGAATGAGCCCCAACCCTCTGTCCAAAACTGACGTGACCGCATTAGTCCTCCACTTTCAAGATCGCCAAGAAGGCTTCTTGCGGCACTTCTACGTGCCCGATCTGCTTCATGCGCTTTTTGCCCTCTTTTTGTTTCTCGAGGAGCTTGCGCTTACGAGAGATATCACCGCCGTAACACTTGGCAGTCACATCCTTACGCATCGCGCTTAGCGTTTCACGCGCTACAATCTTACCGCCGATGGCCGCCTGGATAGCAACTTGATACTGCTGTCGAGGAATCAGCTCACGCATTTTTTCTGTCAGCACTTTGCCCCGTTGTTGAGCTTTTGACCGGTGAACGATCAAAGACAAAGCATCGACGGGCTCGCCGTTGATGAGGATGTCGAGCTTCACGAGGTCGGACTCCTCGAAGGCCATGAATTCGTATTCCATCGAGGCGTAGCCTTTGGAGATCGACTTCAGACGATCGTAGAAATCCATGACCATTTCGTTAAGCGGGAGCTTGTAAGCAATAATGACCTTACGATCATTGATGTAATCCATCTGAAGCTGAACGCCGCGCTTGTCTTCGCAAAGCTTCAGAATGCTGCCGATAAATTCAGGCGGCGTGTGAACTGTGACTTTCACGTAAGGCTCTGCCATCCACTCGATCTGTGTCGGATCCGGCATGAATGCCGGGTTTTCGATCTCAAACTCCCGACCATCTGAACCTTTGAGTTTGTAGACCACTGTCGGTGCCGTTGTGATCAGGTTCAAACCGAACTCGCGCTCGAGACGTTCTTGTACGATCTCCATGTGGAGGAGGCCTAAGAATCCGCAGCGGTAGCCGAAGCCAAGAGCGGCTGACTTTTCGATCTCGTACGTCAGTGATGAGTCGTTGAGCACAAGTTTATCGAGCGCGTCTTTTACTTGCTCGTAGTCAGAGGCTACAACCGGGAAGATGCCCGAGAAGACCATCGGCGTGATGCGTTTGAAACCTGGGAGTGGCTCGAGAGCTGGCTTCTTCCACGTTGTGATGGTGTCGCCGACCTTCACTTCGCGAATGTCTTTGATACCGCAGATGAAGAAGCCGACTTCGCCGGCGCCGAGAATTTTGTCTTCGACTGGGAACGGAGAATAGTGACCCATTCGAAGAACTTCGTACTCTTGCGTGCCGGTCATGAAGCGGATGCGCTCGCCTTTTTGAATCTGGCCGTCGACGATACGACAGAGCACGACAACACCTTGGTACGCGTCGAACCAAGAGTCGAAGATCATCGCGCGTAGCGGGATCTCACGATTTGCTTTCGGCGGCGGTACGCGCTTGATGACGGCTTCAAGGATGTCTTTGATGCCGATCATCTCTTTAGCACTCGCTAAGATCGCGTCGCTGCAGTCGATGCCGATCGCGTCTTCGATCTGCTGCTTGGTGCCTTCGATGTCGGCGCTCGGCAAATCGATTTTGTTTAAGACCGGAATGATTTCGAG
>CAJYOV010000684.1 GCA_913776405.1 Pseudobdellovibrionaceae bacterium | reverse complement strand
CCCGCTCTCAAGAGCGGGCCTCCGCCAGCGGGATTGAAGTTTCGTTTAGCCGAACAAAAAGACTTCGAAGCGCTCTCCTCTCTCATGGCCGAGCGCAACCCTTCAACACCGAAAGACGCCGTCGAACGCTCGATGCAGCGTGAACTCGACACCTTAAAAACTGATTCCAACTACAAACTTTTCGTCGCAGAACTCGAATACGCTCAGTCGGCCGAATCTGAAATCGTTGGCTTCTGCCGTTTCTATGACAGCGCTGGTCTTCCTTCAGAACGAAAGAAATATCCCAGTCCCGAAGGTTGGTATGGGATGGGGATTTTGGTGAAACCAAGTTTTCGCCGCCGAGGAATCGCAAGGTTTCTGACCGAGAAGCGCATTGAAGTGCTGCGCGCGATGAGTATTCCGGAACTTTACTCGATCGTGGATTCCAAAAACGAAACTTCGAAACGCATGCACGCTGAATTCGGTTTCGAAGAAGTTCAGACAGCTTCCGGCTTTTTGCATCTTGGCTTCGAGCCCGGTGAAGGCGTTCTCTTTCGTCTGCGAATCGAAGACTAATTTAGCGGGCCGCTGCAGGTTGGCGATTCGCAGCGACAGCTTCTGGCAAGACGCCAGTGCGGTGGTAGTTCTCTAGGATTTGGCGTTTCAACTCTTCCGAGATGGCCATGTTCCTTACGCGCTCTTCGGCCGCAGGGTCCCAGAAGTCGTTCATGTTCGCATTTGTGATTTCAATGATAGTTGTCTTCGACTGCGTTTTTGCACTCGGTCTCTTTTGCGCTTGATCCGTTTTTTCACCGAGGTCCGCAGAAGTTGAAGCCACAAAAGCTTGAGCCGACGCTGATCCTTCCATGTCTTCCGCAACTGTTCCGTCTGCGGCTAAGTTCGGATCGCTCGCGGCATTTAAGTCGGTCGCAATGGCATCAAGCTCTTCTTTGCGACGTTGATCGTTCTCCGCGCGAACCTTGTGCGTAGTTTCGATGGCGTCCGTGATCATGGGGATCGCCTTCGTTCCGATGAAATAGGCGGGCGATAAGAGCAGGAGTGTCCAAAAACCGGTCTTCAAGGTTTTGCCGATGACGTTCACAGATACCTCGTGGTCCAGTTCTATCGGGTTTTCCGAGACCCGGCTTAATCGACGAATCAACTACTTAGCCACGAACTTGGAGCCAATTTCCAAAATGTGGTCCTGTGTTCCGCTTTGAAACAAAAATTCTGTTGTAGGCGAATAGTTAAAATCTTTAGCATCGAAAGTGGAGGGGCGATGCCTGTCACGGATGACAAGGCTGGCGAAGAAGTATTCTTCCGCATCGCTCTGTTCCTTCCTTAGTTTGCGACCTTCAAGGCAAACGTGAAAAACCTCGAGAACCGTTCCAAAAACAAGCTGACCTTCGATCTTGTTCTAGACGAGTCTTTATGGATCTAGCTGCGGGAAGCGCGTCAATGTTGTATTTGGCAGAGTCTCAAGGCGAAGGCTCGATCACCTCTCGGGGTTGCGCCGCAACCGTCTGGGGCACATGGATGTATCGCAGTGAATCCAGCTGATCCTACCGACACACTTTTTATAGGTCTTAAAGGCTCAACGCTTTAGATCCAGCAGTCTGCTCAAGAGAGATCGGTCGTCGATGTTGTCATCGAAAAAAGCGAAATCTAAGAAGACACACGCCAGAATCAAAACGAGCTTTTCTCGAGGGGAGGGCGTCGCCTGCCAAATGACATCGAAAGTGTCATGGGAGCTAAGGAAGTGGCCAATCCAGGGGGTCGTTCGGGTCAACGTTGCGAATTCCGAACCGTTCTTCAAACAGCGGTACGTCGAAAATTTACCGAACGTTCCCTCAACGCTAAAAGATGTCGACTCGCTCTCCACGAGAAATCGATTACGCGCGAGAGAAGAGTCTTCCCGAAACTTGATAGGCGTCAGACCAGGAATATTCGCTTCCGCTACGCGGGTCGAACCGCCCGCCGGAAACTGAATCTGGCAAATCTCCTCACCTGATGCGGTATTCATTCTCAAATCGAGTTCTTCACTCGTCCGCATTAGCGCGCGCCGAGCGCGGCCACTGGTTGAGCGATCGGCGCGCTCTTCGATGCGAGCGATGACCGATCGATCTGACGTCACGCTGTAGTTGATGGCCGTGCTGATTCCAAAAATTCGAACAAGCCAATTTGAAGCTTGGCTGACGCGGATTTGATCAGTCGATGCAAGTTGAGCTTCGAAATTTGAAAGCGTGGTCGTAGAGCTTGGTGCGTTCACGAGCATAAGTTTCGACTTACGGCTCAAATCACATCAATTGTTTTGTGGCTAACTGGACCGTTTACGGTATCCGCGTTCATTTGTGCCTGCGTCACGCGTTGATAATGGGGCCTGTAACAGTCATGCTTTGAGCAGAGGGTCTATGATCAAACTCGTCCTACTTCGTCACGGTGAGAGCACTTGGAATAAAGAGAATCGGTTCACGGGTTGGACCGATGTCGATCTTTCTGAAAAAGGTCTCGAAGAAGCTAAGGCCGCCGGCGAAACTCTGAAAAAAGAAGGTTACTCGTTTGACGTCGCTCACGCGTCTGTTTTGAAGCGCGCGCTTCGTACGCTTTGGATCACGCTCGATACACTCAATCAGACCTGGATACCGGTGAAAAAATCGTGGCGTTTGAATGAGCGTCACTACGGTGCGCTTCAAGGTTTAAACAAGGCAGAAACCGCAGCGAAGCACGGCGACGATCAGGTGAAAATCTGGCGCCGCAGCTACGATATTCCGCCTCCGGCGCTTGAGCTCAGCGACGAACGCCACCCTCGCTTTGACCCTCGCTACAAAGACGTCAACCCGAAAGACCTTCCGCAGACCGAAGCCCTGAAGAACACGGTTGAGCGTTTCGTCCCTTACTGGAATGAAGCCATCGTTCCAGATTTGAAAGCGGGCAAAAAAGTTTTGATCGCGGCCCACGGAAATTCGATCCGGGCGCTCATCAAATTTTTAGAGAACATGCCGGACGAAGAGATCGTCGAACTCAACATCCCAACTGCGGTGCCACTCGTTTACGAACTGACCGATGATTTGAAGCCAATTCGTCGTTACTACCTAGGCGATCAAGCCGAAATCGCGGCGAAGATGAACGCGGTCGCAAATCAAGGCAAAGCGAAGTAAACAAAAGGGCGCCCGAGAGCGCCCTTTCTTTTATCACCAAGGCAACTCGCGGCCCGCGTGGTTAAAGAACTTGCCCGAGTCGTCAGGTGTTGCGCTCTCGATCACAGTCCACAAGCCCTCGGCTGATTTCGCTGGTTCAAGCGGTGCTCTATCGCCACCCATGTCTGTTTTCACCCAGCCCGGATGAAGCGTAATCACGGTCATCTCGCGCTCGTCGGCTGCAAGAGATCGCGTAAACATGTTTACAGCGGCTTTACTCATCCGGTAGGCGTAAGCGCCGCCGGCTTTGTTATCCGCCATCGAGCCCATCAGTGAAGAGACCGATGCCACTTTCGGTGCGCGGGCCTTTTTCAAAAGCGGCAGCAGTGCTTGAGTCACTCGAATCGGTCCAATCGAGTTCGTGTTAAAAGATTCCAAGATCATTTTGCTAGCGAGAGATTCAAACGCGACATCGTCGTCGAGATAAACGCCGGCGTTGTTGATGAGAATGTCCACCGCGGTGACGCCGAGCTCTTTTAAACTCGAGGCAAATCCTGTGACCGACTCATCTTTAGCGATGTCCAGAGAGAGAACGGCACCTTTTGAGCCAACGGCCTCTTTCAGAACGGCAGCCTTCTCGGCTGAACGAGCCGTCGCGATCACACGATGGCCCTTCGATGCCGCTAACTTCGCCAATTCAAGCCCGATTCCGCGATTTGCGCCCGTGATGACAATTGTGTGATTCATTTTTTCGTCTCCTTCAGTAAGCTAACCGAGTTCAACTAAGGTTACTGAGAAGGATGAGTGAAATGGCATCGAAAAAAACGTCACAAGGTCGAATTCGTCTGACTCAGCGCCCGCGTCGCAACCGTCGCACCGAGGCTCTCCGTGCGCTGATGCGCGAGACAGTTTTGCAGCCGGGCGATTTCATTCTTCCAGCCTTCGTGATGGAAGGTAAGAATCAGCGCGTGCCAATTTCGTCTATGAAGAATCAAGCGCGACTCTCGATCGATCTTCTTCTCGACCTCTGCAAAGAAGCTTCGGACCTCGGCATCTCGGGCATCAATTTGTATCCAGTCGTACCCGATGCGAAAAAAGACAAATACGCCAAAGAATCTGCAAACCCGAACGGCCTTCTTCAAGACGCGATCAGCCAGATCAAAGCGAAAGTTCCGGGCCTTGCGATTTTCGGCGACGTCGCGATGGATCCGTACTCGACAGACGGGCACGACGGTCTCGTCATGGGTGATGAAATCATCAACGACGCAAGCCTTCCGATCTTGGCCGAGATGTCGATTGCGCAAGCGAAAGCGGGCGTCGACTTCGTTGCGCCTTCAGACATGATGGACGGGCGGATCGGTTATATCCGTAAAGCTCTCGATGAGGCCGGTTACGAGCACGTCGGCATTCTCTCGTACGCTGCAAAGTACGCTTCGGTTTTCTACGGGCCTTTTCGCGAAGCGCTCGATTCCGCACCACGCTCGGGCGACAAAAAAACCTACCAGATGGATCCAGCGAATAAGCGTGAAGCGATTCGCGAAGCCCTTCTCGATATTCAAGAGGGTGCCGACATGGTGATGGTAAAGCCCGCGGGTGCCTACCTTGACGTGATCTCGACAATTCGCTCGAAAGTCACCGTGCCCGTTGCGGCATTTCAGGTGAGCGGCGAATACGCGATGATCCACGCTGCTGCTGAAAAAGGCTGGATCGATGCCGCGAGAGCGATGACAGAGTCGCTCACCTCCATCAAACGCGCCGGTGCGGACGTGATACTTACCTATTTTGCTTTAGAGATGGCTCGTGCTCTGAAGTAACTCGGCTCCGTGGCGCAATGAAAAACCGTGCACAGAATGCTTAAAAAGTAAGCGGAGCACGAGAAAAAGTCTCATACTTCGCGTGCTTCTTTCAGATTCAGCTCCAAAAGCCTCTGGTCAGTTCGCTTTGACCCTAATTCAGGCGTGTTTTCGAACACTTAAAGATGGCCTCATGATAGGGATTTAAAGGCACATGACACGTTTTAGAAGCCAGTTCTGGGAAAGCTCAACTCCGATTGCACTTTCGCGGCGGATTTTTTCTAAAACTGAAATGAAATGTGCTAGAACCGACCGGCTTAGACAACTTCAAGAACGGGTAGGCGGCAGGTTGCGATTGCGGGAGATGAGCTCTTAAAGCTCAAGCACGCAGCGAAAAGGCACGCAGGCTTCGAGAGGGGAATTCAGTGTTAACTACGTTGAACAGCGATATCGAGAAACTCCAGGACGTTAAGCTTAAGAAAGCAGCAATCCTCGGTGGTGCAGAAGAAGTCGAAGACGAAGGCGTCGATCTCGATTTAGTGAACGACATTCTCGAACTCTCTGAAGATCAATATCCGCGCTTCACACTCGCAAAAAACAAAGCTCGCTTCCTCCGCATGGTGAGCTGGTACAAGAACAAGCAAGAATGGTTGGAAGTAGCTCCACTCTCGGCAGTGACGAAGCTCTTTAAGCAGCAGACGAAAGAACTCGTTGGCATTCGCTCAAACAAACTCGATTACGAGATGGAACTTGAGACGGGGACACTGACACCATCGCAGCGCTCTTACCGCCGCGACGAATTGAAAATGTGCAAAGTCCACGAGAAAATGGCCGTGAACCTCATCTCAAAGATGCAGGTTAAAATTAAATCGGGTCGTCGCTAAGTCTTTAGAGCCCGCAAAGAGTCGGGCGAAGGAAGCGAAATTCAAATTGAATCGAGCCGATTCAAAAAAAGGGAAGTGCGAACTTCCCTTTTTTTATTCTTCAAGCGGGTCGCGAATGACCGGCGCATCCGATGTGTCGACCGGCGTCGGTTCGACCACTGGAACAGGAACGGGTGTCGGCTCCGGTAAGTTGAACGCCTTTCGAAACGCAGGCGTCATCGAATAGAACTCAAGCGGCAATTCCATTCGGCCTTGTGGTACGCAAGGTCTCTCTGGCGCCTCGGTCATCGCAACGATGACCTTCGGTTCGACGGTCTTCGAGATGTTTTCATCGACCGTGATCGCGCTAATGAGATCAAGGGCCGTGCCCCAATCGTTATACGTCAATCGTTCTGGCGCGGGCCGCGGTGGATTCAAAGCGCGAAGAGCTGCGTTCGAATCGTAACGAATGTAAGTCGCACTATCGAAATCGTAAACGCCAGCTTGTCTTTGCCCGTCGGAATCGATGATGGCGATCTCACGCGGAACAAACGCCGGCTTTTGCGGGCGGAAGGTGAACGTGCCCCAGCGACCGACCAGGTTTGCGCGCATCCAATTCAATTTCGTTTCTTCTTTGTTCAGCCAGCGCCAGTCGCCAAGCACTCGAGCGCCTTGAAGGGCGACATCGAATTCAGACTTCATCCACTTAAAATTGGCTTTCACACGCACGGGTTTTTTTTCGTCGCGGTTCCACTTTTCATCTTTAAAGAACATCGGGATATCTGCGAGCCAGAACGATTGATCTCGTAACACAACAATCTGACGGAAGGTTTCAGTGACCGGGTTGAAGCGAAAGATGTAAGCGTCTTGAAAAATCTTTTTTGCGTAATGGACGATCCGCCATTGGCGTTCGCCGGTCTTTAGTTTTTCAGCTGCAATGAATGTGTGGCCATCGTCATGACCACGAGTGGGCCAGTCCATCATGAACGTCTCACCTTGCGGGAGCCGCAAGTCACGCTCTTGGATTGAAAGCTTTCTGAAAAAGCCCATGTCTTGGCAGAAGTGCGTGCTGTACTTTGCGTGAATGCCTAAGTGCGGGCGAAACAGGTCATACGCTTGTGCACCTAAAGCGCCCATCGGCTCACCGATTTCGCCGTAGGGTTTCGCCGGTACAACTTTCGGGAGCGTCGTTGGATTTCCGGTGAAGTTGCTCTGAAGTCGAGCGAGATCGCCAATCACGAGTGAATCGAATTGGTTTGGCAATGCGGTCACCCGAATCGTTTCTGGAGACAGATCGTAGAATTCAATATCGCGTGCGTTGAAGAGCGGTGCAGACGGTGTCTTCGGTTTCGCTGCTTCTTTTTTCTTGGACCCGAAGAGCCCGCATGAAGACGTCACGACAAGAGCGAGTGAGCAAACAGAAAGCGTCGTGGCTAGCCGCAGTGTTGAAAGTGACGAAGTCTTCGATGAGCGTCTTGAAGCAGTCATGCTCTCTAGCCTAGAAAGCGAGTGCCACGAGGGCAAGGTGAATTCGGTTGACGAAAACGCGCAGCGCGCAGACGCTTTCGAACAGAGGAGAGCTGCCTGTGATGTCCGTACGACCGTTGTCTGTGCTTCTTGCTACGATTGTGGGTTTGACTGTGCCGGCATTCGCGGTGACGGCAAAACCGGAATCTGTCTGTGGTGACGCGATGGATGTCGGAGGCGCAACGAAGGTAGGCATTCAACGTGAAGGCGAGAATCTTAGACTCGTTGTCGAACCACCGAATTGCCCTAATCTCAAGATTCTAGGAATTTGGAAAGCGTTAGAGCTTTCTCAAGGCTCGAGACAACTGACGGGTAAGATTCGCGGGCTCTCTGGCCCGTATGTACCAGGCGAGAAAGCGATCATCGGTCGAAACCTTTCGGACACGAATCCATTTTTAGAGCCGGGTGACTTAGCTGCACTGAAAGGCGCGCTCTCACTTCGTGGGATGCTCGCAATTGAGTACGCATGGCAAAAGCCTCAACCGGTTAAGGCGCGTGCTGCGAAAGCACGAAAGATCAAAAAAGGGTCGAAACAAGTGACTCAACCCGAGCCGATCGGTGAGACAGCATCAAAGGTCCGGATCAATCTGCCGGTTTCGGTCGAGGTCCAGCCCGCTTCTGGCAATTGATTCGACTTGAAACACCGCAATCTCAAAAAAAAGTAATTCAGGATCGCTGAGTCCTTCCAATCAGTTGGCCCGTGCCAGCCGAAAAATCTCATTATGGGGAACTTTTTTCCTCAGATTCTCACAACGACACGCCGATAGGTTCTTTGTGAGTCATGAAATGATCCAAATTGGTGGAGGTCTTGAAATGGTACGTTCGCAGTTCATCGTCGTCTCTGACGATCAAGCTCTTATTCAGAAAGCACAACAGTTCGGCCAAATGCACGGCGTGCCTGTTCAGGTCCAGTCGCCTGAGCAA
>CAJYOV010000683.1 GCA_913776405.1 Pseudobdellovibrionaceae bacterium | reverse complement strand
TTTGAATGATTGAAAGCGTTCGTTCGGGATCTCCGCGAAGCTTTAAGAGGCGCTTGGCCGCGCGCGATCCTTTTTCCGAGGCCCTCTTCAAATCGACCTGAGGGACGGAAACAAAGGCCATTTCGTAAGCAGCTAAGAGGGCGTTTAAGGTCAGACAAAGGGCGATGACGAGCATCTCTTCCATAGGCTTCCGAGATTGGCGTAACGGCTGAGAGTGGTCAAATGACCTAAAGTTCAAGACTGTGGCCGTTTGTGACCTTTACCCTGACGAAGTTCTGACTTGTGAGTTGTGAAGGAAATGCTACATCTCGCGCGGGGCTCACAAATTAAAGACGGGGTAGCTTTTTATGTTCGACAGAAAGTTCGCTCAACGCTCGGTTCTCGTTCTCTCGCTGGCACTTGTCTCCACTCTTTCGGCTAACTCAGTCTTCGCTCAGTCGAACCGTTCAGGTTCGATGCCAAGCCAGCCGGTTCCAGTTCAGGTCCCTTCAACAAAGTCAGGCACGGGCTCGATTTCGACTTCGACCTCGGACACCGCAGCAGCTGGCACTTCGACCGCAGCTTCGCCTGCATCAATCAAACAACAGTTTCGATTGAACGCACCTGAGTTTGGCCCGTTCCGGATGCGCGCAGGCATTAAGACGACTGAAACATCGGCTCGTGCTTACGAGTATAACGACGACAACGGCCGTCGCCTTCGCCAAAAATATGAGTACTATCTCGGCGCTGTTCACAAATCAGGTTGGGGCGCATACGGCCAAGCGCAAACTTCAGGTACAACGTTCGCGGGCACAAAATACAGCAGCGCGATTCAAGGCGGCGACGCAAGCGTCACTCTCCTTCACCCCGACTTCTACAAAGATGCGTCTTTAACTTTGGCAGGTCAGTTCCGTCGTTACTTCGCAATTACCGCGCGTTCAAAAGGCCGTGATCAAAAACAGTGGGCTTACTACTTCTACACGACTTACAAGATGCCGGCTTCATACGTGATCTGGAACCAAGCGACTCCTCGCTTCTTCGACCAAGACTTCTACAAAAAAGGCGATACGACATACTACTTTGAAGACGTCACGAACTTGACGAAGCAGCTGAATCAAGAACTCGCACTCGGCATCGGTCAATGGACGCAAGTCGAATGGCACTCGCGCACAGATACCGGCATCTCGGTTGATGCGTCGGTCTTCGCACGTTACACGCCGATTGCAAACATCTGGATCGAGCCTCGATTGATTCTTCCAGCGTATGTTCACAACACGGTTTTCGACGCCGCTCGCAAAGTCGCGCTCGACGGCGCGCGTGCGGAACTCTACGCGCAGATTACATTGTAAGCCTTAAGCCAAGCTGCTGGCGGTAACGGTCAAAGCAGCGGGCTCCTGCCGACAGGCGCATCAACGCGCCTTCGGCGATCGGCCGGCAAAGGGCCGGATTCTCAGAAATCAGCGGCTCAAGAACTTCTTTGTTCCAATCGCTTGAGTGCCGCAAATCGATCACAGCGTGAAGTGAGTAGTAACGCTGACCTTCATTCGTTAAACCGAGACGCTTCAAACCTTGATGCACTTTTGTTGCGCGCCCAGGCGCCGTTAGTTCGATGACACCGAGAGCGCCAATCGAATGGTAAGCGTAACGACGATTACTCGCGAGCGCTGTCAGCACGTTTGCGAGCGCGAGCGCTTCTGGTACGACGGAATCGTAATCCGGCTCTGATAAACCGAGTTCATGGGCGACCATGCCGAGCATCGGGCCATGCATCCCCTTCTCAGCCCCACGCCCCATCTCGTCCCAATAGTTGTGAGCCATCTCAAGTTTCGGCCGCGTCGGAATTTTGACTTGAGTGAGCGCTGTCAAATCCTCGAAGCCGGCTTCGCCCGCCACTTCTTGCTGGATGAACCAACGCATTTCTTCTTTCGTCGCTTTCTCAGCTAAGTAATCGAAGAGCGGATCATGCTGACCTGGGCCCGTTTTCTCGAGGCCTACAAACCATTTCATGAAGCCTTCCGCTTCAGTCGGAGCTTCGCTTGCGAGCTCTGCAATCGCACTGCGCTCGAGCTCAACCATCTCGCCCTCGAGAATTTGTGCTTCGAGATCGCGACGTAAATCCGAACGCCAGCTCTCTGTCGGAAGTGCGGGGTTCAAGCGACGATGATTGAAGCGAGTTAAAATTTTGTGTGCGCTTACGAAATAGCTTTCGTTGCCGAGTGAGCCTACCACTGGGAAGTCGTTTAAATCTGAATTTGAATCTGAATTTGGAACTGAATTCGATTTTGAATTTGAATTTAACTTTGGAATCGAAGTTTGAGTCAGTTCAGTCGTGCGCACATTTCACCTCTTCTCGCTTCTCTCTTAATAAGAGACGCTGCCCGCGATTGAATGTCCGTTCGATTAAGAACCAGTGATGATAACTAGATCGCAGCGATAAAATTCTTAAGTACTTCGCTGTTAGTGTCTCCGTCGATGAGACCTTCCGAATTTTTCTCTTATAAACAGGCTCCGACTTTCATCGTGAGTGCCACAGAGTGTGGCCCAAACTGCAGTCACGATTTCAAATCGAAAGAGTGCGCGTTCCGTGTTGAATGGAAAATCAACGCGCACATGAAAGAAGGTGCTGTCGATTCAGTGCGAGCAAGATCGGAACACGACTTTTTCAAAGAAACGCTTCTGAACGCTGGCGCATATTTGATTGAAGTGCCTTTTCTGCACGGTTCGTATGACAGCGTCTTCACAAAAGACAACGGTATCGTCGGCACTTACCGAGGCCGCAGGACTGCACTCCTTGGGAAGCCCGCAACGTTTCAACGCAGACTCGAACAATCAAAGCGACGTCAGAATTATGAGGAGTTTGGGTTCGAGGTCGAACTCGAAACCGAATTCAATCTTGAAGGTGGCGATGCGGTGATTTCTCCGCGCGCGGATCTCGCCTTTCTCGGTTACGGATTCCGCTCTTCTCGTCAGGCAGCTCGGCAACTCAAAGACTTTTTAGGTTGCCGCGTGATCGATCTAGAGTTGCGCGACCCCTACTTCTACCACCTCGACACCGCGTTCGCTCTCACGATGGAGCATGATCGCTTGATTGCATTCGCCGTGCGCGACGCATTCACTGAGGAAAGCTGGATGAAGCTTCAGCGTGAAGAACGGATCGAAACGCTCGTCGAAGTTCCGCGCGATGAAGCTTTACGATTTGGTCTCAATTGGGTCGAAGTCGCTGACACGATTATCTTAGGAAGCCATGTGCCGTACTTGGCGGCGAAGCTTGAGCGATTTGGTAAAGAAGTTGAAATCGCACCGCTCAGCCAATTTCAACTCGCTGGCGGGAGTGCCGCGTGTTTAACATCGCGAGTGCATGACTTGAGCGAACGCCCGTCTCAACGCGCGTTCGCCGATTCGATGTCTGTGTTACGTACCGAGGAGACTCTTCGTCCAGCCTTGGATTTGCGAGCGGATGCTTGAGTCTGCGTTGTTGAACGCGACACCGTAAGCTTTTCTCTCCTCGCTCCAGACGACGCGACCCTCGACTTTGATTTCTTCTTTGCCGTCCGGGCTCTGAATCGACATTTTGACAATGCCGCCGTTTTCGAGCCAAGCGTCCGTATTGACTTGCACCCCACCCATCGAGATCGAGCTGACCTGACCTGTGAGTTCGCGGTCGCCGAACTTAAGTGTCACGGCCGAGTCGATCTGATAGCGCGTGTGTTTCCGACGTGCTTTACCGCCTTCGCGATTACGAAGAACGACATTCAGTACGATTGGCGAAACGAGTACTAAGAGCAGCGTCAAGAACGCGAGTATGCGATGCGGACCTTGCGGGCCGTTTCCATCTTTCGCATCGTAAATCGCTTTTGCGACCATCCCGCAGGCCGGGACAGATTCCGATTGCGTAGAATCAGATGCAGGCGCACGCGCAGCCGAGACATCGTAGTAAGGCTGCGAAGTCGCGACGACCGCAGTCTTCGCGGAATTAAGAGCGCTTAAGACGTTGATGCGATTTCGAGTTGTCGTTTTGTTCTGAAGGCTCGAGATAGAATTGCCTTGAGCGAAGATCAAGTTTTTCACCTGATAGCCGGTCATCGAAGGCGACTCGCGCAGCATGATTGCAGCCATGCCGGAAACAAAAGGTGCTGCCATCGAAGTTCCTGACGAGCGGCCCCACGTATTGTTTGGGAAGGTCGACCAGATGCTTGAACCCGGGCTACCCACGTGCACCGTCTGCGCGCCGTAGTTGGAGAAGCTTGCGAAGCCGTCCATGTCCGTCGTTGCGGCGACCGACATGACGTTTGGTACAGTATAGTTCGCTGGATATGTAGGCGAAGCATCGTTGTTATTCGATGCGTTGCCTGCCGCCGCGACGAAAGCGACTTTGTGGTCATAAGCGTAGTTGATCGCGTTCAAAAGCGAGTTTGAGAAGCCGCCGCCGCCCCAAGAGTTATTGATGACGTTCGCGCCGTTGTTAACTGCGTAGTAAATCGCTTTCACGGCGTCCGATGTTGTCCCCGAACCGTTTGAATCGAGAAACTTCAGCGGCATGATGCGAATTTTCGCAGCCGCAATCGGTGTAGCTGTAATGTCTTGAGTTGTACCAAGCACGATTCCAGAGACATGAGTACCATGACCGTCGTCGTCGAGTGGCGTGTTGTTGTTCGCAACGAAATTCCATCCGCGCACGTCGTCGATGTAGCCGTTACCGTCATCATCAAGACCGTTTGCCGCGATCTCACGCGTGTTTGTCCAGACAGCACCTGAATTCACGAAGACAGAGTGATTGTAGTCAATTCCGGTGTCGACGACGGCGACGACAGGAATCAAAGATGAATTTGTCGACTCCGCAGACCAAGCTTGAGCGACTTGAATCGGCGCAGATGTTTGCGATGAGTAGGACGACGAAGAACTCAATGAGTTTGCGTAAGCTTGATCGCGAGCGGCGTCCATCGAGATGACTTCGCCCTCTTGGCCGGCGCTTTGTTGATGAACGTAGTAATTGGGCTCGGCGAATTCGACATCGGGATCTTGTTGAAGTTCGATGATCGCACGCTCAACGCTCTCGCCAGCTTTCAACGCAAGGTGGTGCATGCGCAGACCCGTCCACGAACCTTTAAGCGTCATGCCTTTTTCAGCGACGACCTTGCCGACGAAAGCCTGGGCGTTGAGAGTCGCCGTCTTGCTTTTCAGCTTCACGATGATCTCGCCGGGGACGTAATCATTAGTCGTTTGCGCGTTTGCGGTAGCGAACGAAAAACCGATAAGCGCAAGCGCAGCGATTCGAACTACTTTCACTGGAACGTCCCCCAAGAGTCTGGCTCGCCAAAAAGCGAGCTCGGCCACTTAAGAAACTGATCGGACCAAGGTTGGCCTAAATGAAGGAACTGCCGGACTTTTTGGCCAGATTTTAACGAGAATCGCCTAGACCTTGGTCATGCCAACTCCCAACGAAACTTCGTACGTTGTTGGCCCGTTTCATTTAAAGACATCTGCAAAAAGAAAGGCGAAGCTCTCTGGCTTCGCCTTTTCCGACATTCTCAATTTGACGCGAGCGATGTTACTCAGTTGCTGAGCCTGGACCTTGAGCGAGCGACGCGCTTGTCGAGATTTTCGCTGACTTGCGAACTTGTTCCATCCACTGACGGATCGAGTCTTCACTGCGGCGATTCGCCGTAAATGCGGCCATCAACTCTGGGTCTTTCATCGCGTCTTTTGGATCCTTGCCTGGCTCTTTGCCAGAGTCTTTATCGGCTGGAGCTGCTTTGTAGCGAAGAAGATACGCTACTGGACCTTGTCGAATGATCTTGTCGTAAAGCGGCTTTTGCGAAGTCAGCGCGAACGCGGCACGAACGGCATCATCGCTTTCGCCAATTTTTGGAACTTGGTCCGCGTCGATTGCGAACGCGCCTGTCTCTTCCCACTTAAGTTTGTGGGTCGCTACGAACGC
>CAJYOV010000682.1 GCA_913776405.1 Pseudobdellovibrionaceae bacterium | reverse complement strand
ATTCCGGAATTCTCTTCGGCATCGCGCTCGTGCTCGCCGCCATCAAAAAAGACTTACCGATCGGACTTCCGGCCTTTCTGATTTTCGCACCGGTCTTCACAGTTTTTGTGATTCAGAGTCGCGCTTGGCGAGCGTATCTGACGAAGCTTGAGCGGTTAAATAGCTTCTGGCACCGGCAGGAGCTTCGCGCCCGCGGAAAAGAGCCTTTTTCCACCTCAGAAGCCGACCTGCGTAACGATCATGGTGATGAAACTTTTGGCAGCGACCTCGGATTCTTCGGACCTTACTCGCTCTGGACGCTGCTCGACGAAACCTTCACCGATGAAGGCTCCCAAGAGTTGAAATCGTGGCTCGTTGCGCCACCGCTTCCTGCGGATCGAATTCAAACCCGCCAGAGGGATGTTCAAGCTCTACGGAAGGAAGCGTGGTTCTACACCCGCCTCTCACTCGTCGCCGAACGCTCGGAACTTCGACTGTCTACGGGGCAAATTCTCGAGTTTATCAGCAAAGAAGTTGTACCGCGCTGGTACGGCCTCGCCTATTGCGGCGTTCTCGTTCTTTGGGCAGCGCTTCTGGCGTCGCTTTTTATCGAGATCCCGCAGTCGCAACAGATTCGCACCCTCCTCTTCACCGCGTTTGCGATCGCTCACTTGGGCCTTCTCTTCCGAGCTGGCCCTGTTTTTAAAAAAGGCGCAGGCGTCGCACACCACCTTGGAAGTCTTGCGCCGATTTTCTCTGCTATCGAAAAACGAACTCGATCAAGCGAAACGCTGCGTGTCCTCTGCCCGACGATTCACGATCAAGGGCCCTCGAAACACGCACGCCGAATCAATCGCGTCGTCAATATGTTGGGGACTGAAGCAAATCCGATCATTCACATCTTGTTTAACTCATTTGTGCCGTGGGCCACGACCGGCGCTCTATGGCTCGAGCACCGCCGAAAAAAACTCGGAGGTTCTTTTTCGACGTGCCTTCGTGAACTTGCGCAGATCGAAGCGCTTTTCTCGCTCGTTCTCTTTGATCGCTATCAAACTAAAACGTATCCCGAACTCGATTCAGATCACTTGAGCTTTACGGACGCGTTTCACCCGCTCATCGACCGCTCAGTCGTCGTTCCAAACGACTTCGTTTTTGCTAACGGTAAAAGCCTAGGTCTTCTTACCGGCTCAAATATGTCGGGTAAATCGACATTCTTGCGAACGGTTGGTGTGAATCAAGCGCTCGCAAACATCGGCGCACCGGTCTTCGCGCAGACCTTCAAAACGCGGCCCCTGAAAATCGAATCTTGCATCGAAGTGAGCGACTCGCTCCGAGATGGATTCTCCTATTTCTATGCTGAAGTTCGCAGGCTCAAATTCCTGCTCGATGCCTGTAAATCTGGCCACTCACTGTTTCTGATCGACGAGATCTTCCGCGGCACAAACAACCGGGAACGGCAGGTCGGCTCCAGAGCCGTCATACGCGCGCTCGCCAAAGCGCCTGGCGCGCAAGGCTTCATTTCGACGCACGATCTCGAACTCACCAACCTCGATCAGGAGGAGTCAACGCTCCTGAACCTCCATTTCCGGGAGCTCATCGAGGACGGAAAAATGGCCTTTTCTTACAAGCTTCAGCGCGGTGCAAGCCCGACGACGAACGCTTTAAGAATTATGGCTTTGGAAGGACTACCGGTTTCTCAGGAGGAGTTGACGGATTCGGGAGCGAGGCCGTAAATCTCTAGGCTCCATGAAAAATCAGACGCCGAAACAGATTGCAGCCTTTTATCACTTTCAATCCGTTCCCGCAGACCAGCTCGACAGTTTGAACGAGAAGCTTGAAAAGCGCGGTGAAGAAATGGGCCTTCGTGGGCTCGTGATTTTCGCTACCGAAGGTGTCAATGGCACGATCTCGGGTGAATCGCGCGAGTCGGTTCTTGCCTGGCTTAAATTCGCGTCTGAACTTTTAGGCTTCCCCGAGTTTCAGCCGAAGTGGAGCGAGGCCCCTGAGTGGCCGTTCAAACGTTTCGGCGTGCGCCAACGCCCCGAGATCGTTACCCTCGGAAAACCTGAAGTTCAGCCGCTTCCGCCGAGAAGCAAAACTCACTTGTCGCCAACTGAGTGGGACAACGCGCTTGAAAACGAAGACGTCGTCGTGATCGATACGCGGAACTGGTACGAGTACAAAATCGGAACATTCAAAAAAGCGCTCGATCCGAAGATTGAAGAGTTCAGCGAGTTTTCTGACTACGTGGCGAAGGCAGATATCCCAAAACAGAAAAAGGTTCTGATTTTCTGCACAGGTGGAATCCGCTGCGAGAAAGCGATCGTCGAGATGAACAATCAGGGCTTTGAAAACGTCTACCAACTCGATGGCGGCATCTTGAATTACCTAGCCGAGAAGCCGAACAAAAACTTCGATGGCGAGTGCTTCGTCTTCGATACGCGCGTAGCAGTTGATCAAAATCTTCAGCCCACGAAGCAGTACGGCCTTTGCCCTCACTGTGGCCAACCTGCTGACAAGCCTATCGAGTGCCTGCGTTGCGATACGAACACGCTGATTTGCACGAGCTGTTCTGAGCTAGAGGAAGCTAAGAACACGTGCTCAAAGAACTGCGCGCACCATTACCGCGTAGCACCCGGCAAAAAGGGCAAGCCTCAGGCCGTCACTTACAAAAACGTTTAACGACAATCGAGGTCCGCGATTCTAGATGCGGACTCCCCTTTGATCTGACCGGAGAGCGTTCCGGTTTTGTTCGTAGGCAGGTTATTGATGCTGATGAAGTAGCTGACTTCACCACCTGCTTGTTTGATCTCGATGTTCTTTTCGAATCCGACAGAGACGACATCCTTGATCGTGTCACCCTTCTCGACCGAGAAAAGCGACGAACCCAAAACGACTTCGTCAGCTGAAATTACGACATCTGGATACTCATCGACACTCAAGCTCTCTTCTAGATAGCCCGTATCGAAGATCGCCTTGACCTTACAGTACCGCTCGATCGCAAAGGCGTCCGAACTTGCAGCGACTAGAACTGCAAAGATCATAAGCTTCATCGGGATCGAAATTAGGCGGGTCATAGACGCGAACTCTATCGCGCAGGCGCGAAACCATCTAGGCACCCTGTAAAACCTCGCAGGTCCATCTCGGATTGGAATATCTGACATGAGAAAGCTCTGCTTTTTAGATGACCACGACTAACGTACTGTCCCTCTTGTCGGTTCGAGCTTACGAACCAAAACGAAAAGGAAGCTGTCATATGAAACGCCTAGCCCAAACACTCCTGACACTTGCGACCGTAGCTTACCTCGCACCCGCGCACGCCTACTTCGTTGCCAATCTTGGATCGGGGAAAGAACTCAATACGGACGCGACAACGCACATTCTAGTTTCCGGCCGTGGTGAGAATCTAGGGCGTCAGCCTCAAATGTCGGCGCTTGGACTGGCAGCTCGCATTCGCGAGGCGCACCCAGACGAGCAAATCGTTTTGATGTCGGTTTTTGAAGACAAAGGAAATCGCGAAACTCTCGAGAAGCTCGGTGTTCGCATCGTCAAAGTGGATGAACGCGTGACGTTCAACACGTCTTCGATCATGCCGGAACTTTTGAAATTCAAGAAGATCGCGTCACTTCAGTTCTTCGGTCACAACTCACCGACTCTGGGCACGCAGTCAGACGGTAAAGGTCAGCGTTTCGATTTCCGTTCAAGCAAGGTTTCAGCTTTGAAAG
>CAJYOV010000681.1 GCA_913776405.1 Pseudobdellovibrionaceae bacterium | reverse complement strand
TGAAAGAGATTTGCTAAATATTGAGGACCGATACCGATTCCCGAATCTTCAACGATAAATCGAACTTTTTCATCGCAGCTCTCTGAACGCAACTTTACATAGCCTTGGTGTGTGAACTTCACGGCGTTTGAAACGAGATTCGAGACGATCTGACGAATTCGGGATGGATCTGAAACCACGGAGTCTGCGAGATCCGGTGCGATCTCGGTCTTAAGCGTGATTCCTTTTTTACGGGCTTTTTCTGAAAACAGCGTTTCAACATCCGAGACCAAAGTCCGAGGGCAGAAGGGGGTTTTCTCGAGAGTTAGGAGGCCTGCTTCGACTTTTGAAAGGTCGAGAACATCGTCGACGATTCGCGAAAGCGATCGGCCATTTCTTGCAATGACGCCCAAAAACTCTGCGCGCTCACCCTCCTCAAGATTGGCGTCACCTAGGAGTTCGGTGAAACCCAAGATAGCGCCGAGAGGCGTACGAATCTCGTGAGACATATTCGCGAGAAAGTGGCTCTTCATGCGGTTGGCGCGATCGGCCTTTTCACGAGCCAGCCTTAGCTCCTCGTTGAGGCGTTTTTGGTGATCGATATTCGTGCACGAACCGAACCATCTGATCGTGTGACCGTGACCATCGAAAAGCGGCATAGCCGCCGTGAGAAACCAGCGGTACTCCCCGTCGCTACCGCGGATGCGACACTCTAAATAAAAAGGCGCCGATGTTTCGCGACACTTTTTCCAAGCAGATCGGAGGGATGGCAAGTCGTCTGAATGAATCGCATCAAGGATTGAATCGCTCGACGGGTCGGTGCTTGGCGATTGGCCAGTGAACTGAAACCACTTTCCATTCAGATAATTGATCTGGCCTTCATTGTCGGTTGTGAACACGACCTGAGGGATCGTTTCAGCCAGCGTTCGAAAGCGCTCTTCGCTTTCTTGGAGCTTCCGGTCGGATTTGCGACGGAGTGCGGCCGCAAGCTTTTCAGCGCGAACACGCGCCGTGATATCTTGAACGATCAGGAATTGATATTCGGGCTGACCCGTTTTTGGATGCCTGATGGCATTCACTTCGTAAGACACCCAGCCGCGATCGCCGGTGACGGTTTTCAACTCGAGTTCGCCCGTGATCTTGTCGCACTGGCCCTCGAGCAACATTTTCGTGTTTCGGCGTTTCAGCTCGACGTCAATTTCATCGTCGAGATCGAAGATGTTTGCGCCAATCAGTTCTGAAACTCGATGGCCTCCGATTTTCGCAAAGCCGTCATTGGCAAAGCGAATGGTGCCGTCGAAGTCGACGATTGCGAATCCGACACTCACCTGTGTCAGAACTCTTAGAATTTCTGGGTGTCCGAGTTGCTCGACCATGAGTTCCTCTACTAAACAAAGTGAGTAGAGGTCTTAGCATATCATTAACCGAAGTCTCGAGAATAAAAGCTCGTAGCATAAATCTACAAGGTTTGATACGCGCCTCGTTAGACACTTTAACTAAGGCCGCCAGCGCTTTCGCCTAAGAGCTGAAGTTCTCAGCAACCGTCACCCGACGCGAGAAGAAATTTAAGAGGGCCAGCCCCCCAATTCGACCCAGGCCCGAGTTTTTAAGCGGCTCGTATTCGACGGCAGCGTCAAGCAGCGGAACACCCGAATTCACGGTTACAAAGCCCGTCTCGATCGAGGTCGCAACTCGCTTTGCTTTAGCTCCATTGGCCTCGAACACGTAGGACATCAAACCATACGGCGATGTATTCGCATGCTTGAGCGCTTCGTGCTGATACTTGAAGCTCGCCGTATTCAGAAACGGACCGATGATTTCATCTTGCTGGAGCGTTGAACAATTTGTGAGATCGGTAATCAAAGCAGGCTTTACGAAAAAGCCTGAGTCTTTTTCAGCCGGCGAGAGAGTTTCAGGTTTGCCGCGGCCGTCGAGCAGTAGCTTTCCGTTTTGCTTTGATGCGAACTCAATCGTTTGTCGGTAGGCGCTCGCGATCTTTTCATTCGGTAAAGGCCCCACTTTGGTCGAGGCGTCGAGCGGGGACCCGATCTGAACTTTTTCAATCGCAGGTTTCAGAAGTTCCAGAGCTTCTTTATAGATCGATTCCTGAATGAAAAGGCGCGACCCCCGAAGCGCAAGCGAGGGATGCGTGCCGACACAAGCTTCAACGACCTGAGGAATCACTTTCGCGAGATCGACACCCGCGAAAATAAGAACGGGGTTACGAGCGCCAAGACTGAGATGCGTGCGCTTTAAAAGTTCATTTGCCTGCGCGTGAATTTGGCGGCCAACAGCTGTCGAACCGACGAAGCCGATTGCGAAAACACCTGGATGCTGAACGAGGGTGGTCCCCGCTTGATCTCCCCTGCCCTGCACAAGCGAGAAAACCCCGGGCGGAAGTCCAGCCTCAACGGTGACGCGAGCAAAGAGCTCCGCGGTCTGCGGCGTGTACCGGGACGGTTTCGCGATGACGACGTTGCCGATCACCACCGCTGGCGCAAAGCGCGAAACAAGATTGAAGAGCGGATCACTTGCAGGCGTGATGAGACCAACGACACCGATTGGCAAGCGTGATTCGAAGCTGATCGATTTGTCGCGAAGAACGGCCGGTGATTCCAAATCTAAAACTCGACGACCGACGTAACGAAGTTCGGTGACGGCACGCGGAATCGAGTGAAGTTTTGAGGCCGTTACGGGGTGACCGACGTCGAGTGCTTGAGCGGTTGCGAACTCTTCAGCTTTTTGCTCGATCAAATCTGCAATTTTGAAAAGAAATTGAGCGCGCTCGGCGAACGACAATTTTGTCCACGTCGCTTGAGCTTTGTGCGCGCCCTGAAGCGCCATGACGACATCGAGAATATCTGAATCAGGTAATGTTCCACGAACCTGACCGGTTGACGGGTCAACGTGGTTCAGTGTTTTACCGTCGTCTGATTGAACAAATTGGCCCGCAATCAGGTTCGAAAAGATCATCTCTAGTTTCTAG
>CAJYOV010000680.1 GCA_913776405.1 Pseudobdellovibrionaceae bacterium | reverse complement strand
AATTTGTTCAGACAAATAAAATAGCACTCGAAACCGAAGCCGCTCGCGGCGACGGCGAGACCGTAAAAGCGTTGTCTCAACTTCTAGGCTGTTCAAACAGCGGTGCACTGGGAAGCGCGCTCAAACAGAACTTCAAAGAAATCTTCGATACGAAAGAGGATGATCCAAAAGTCATCACCGACGAAATCAAAGAGACCGTTGAAAAGTCGCGTACTCTTTCTCGCTCATGCGCGCGTATTTAGTAGCGGCTCTCGATCGCTCTGTGAGCTCGTTTTTGATTTCTCTTTACGTCACTTTCGTCGGCGCTATCTCTGTCATTTTCGTCACCCCAGTTGCTCACGCTGACCTCGATTCGAAGATACAGCAAGCTCAGATTCTCAGGCTCGCCGACTCGCTCGAGTGGCAAAGGCTGCTCGAGATGAAACCCAGACTTTTCGGGCGGCCGCTCAGCCTTTCTAAAAGCAAAAACTTCTTCGTCTCTGAAGATGGCGCCACAAACCCTGGGCACGAACTAGAAGCGACCCTCCGAGGCTTCTATTCGAGCAACAAGAGGCTCCTCGTTCCATCGCAACACTCGCTTGCGGTGATCTGTCAGTTTCCTGCGCGATTTGAGTTTCTGAATCGAATGCTCGATCTCTCAAATGAAGACCTGCCGCTTAAACTGAGCGACTGTCCTGAGTACCAGGACTTTCTACGCCGTCTCGATCTCTCATCAGTTTCGCTAGTGTTTTCTTCTTTCTACGTCGGCAATCCGTCTTCGATCTACGGCCACACATTTTTAAAGCTCGAAAAGAAAACGGCGCACGGGCGCGAGGACGAGCTTCTTGATAACGGCGTTAACTTTTCTGCTGACGCAAGTACTACAAACCCTTTCCTCTATGCCTTACGTGGCCTCACTGGCGGCTTCGATGGTCGCTTCGCGATTCTCCCGTTCTATTACAAAGTTCGAGAATATTCTGATTACGAAGCGAGAGATCTTTGGAGCTATAAACTCAAGCTAAGCGCCGACGAGCTTCTGCGCCTACAGGCACATTTGTGGGAGTTAGGCTCAACACATTTTGGTTACTACTATCTCACCGAAAATTGTTCGTACTACATCTTACGTCTCTTAGAGGCGGCAGCTCCTCGGCTTCATCTCCTTCGAGACCTCCCCTTCTGGATTTTACCTTCGGATACCTTGAAGTCAGTTGTTAGAGCGGGCTTGGTCGAAAAGGTGAAGTTTCGTCCATCCCTCCACTCTCAGTTTGAGGCGCGATTATCGAAACTCAATCGAGATCAAAAAACCGACCTCAGAGTTTTGATCGAAAACACCAAACGTGCAGCCTCAAGTAGCGATGAAAAAGTGCTCGATGCGGCTCTCGATCTTTTTGATCTGAAATATCAAGCCGAGCTTTTAAATCGCGCCCCCCGCGCAGTTGAAAGCAAACAGGCGCTCTTGATTGCGCGAAGCAAACTGCCGACAGCTGAACCTCTCGCGGACATTCAAGGTCAGAAAGTCGCTCCTCATTTGAGCCACCCTTCTCGAAGGCTGGGCTTAGGCTTCTTTGAAGATCGTCGCACAGCTACCGCCGCAGAATTCCAATTCCGTTTCGCCTATCATGACTTTCTCGATCCGCAAGCAGGCTTACCCACAAATTCCGAGATTCAATTTTTCGATTTCAAATTTCGGTACTGGGAGAATCGGAACATGTTCCGCATCGAAAACGCGACAGTCTTCGGGGTGACTCAAATGAGCCCGATGCGTGAATTTTTCTTTGAGCCTTCTTGGAAGTTGAAGCTTCTTGCGAGGCGTTTCGATGACCCACGATGTGAAAACTGTACGGGCTTGGCCGTCGAAAGCGGCTATGGACTTTCAGCCGAACTCAGTAAGACCGCGCTTGTCTATTCGCTGGCAGAGGCCGATCTCGAAACATCAACCGGGTTTCAGGGCGCCAAGTTTCAACCTCGGCTCGGCGCACTCGCTGGCTCACGACTCCGCTTCACGAATGAGCTTGCCGCTCAGATCGAAATTAAAGCACTTCGTAACTTCTTCTCGGAGGCTTTCACTGAAGAGAGTCTGACAACGCGCTTTCGCTGGCTACCTGGCCAATCCCGTTTTGGGTTCGAGGTCTCGGGGCTTTGGACAACCGAGCGCCAAGAGCTAGGTGGTTCTCTCTACCTGTATTTCTAATAGTCATGGCATGTGTGAGTTCTGACAAAATGGCGGTCTTCGATTGCCTGAGAGTTCTCAAGCGGTTAGCGTCTGCTCCGTCACACACCTGTTACTTAGATTAAAGGGAGATTTATGAAACACCTTTTCCTCGCGGCTCTGGCCGTTCTCGTTTTCACAGCTCAAGCCTATGCTCAAGTCGGCCCGAACCCACGCCCACCAACGCGCGAAGAAATCGACCCAGGCTGCCACTTCCGTGATAACTGCTGGCCACGGAATCGCTGGCCCGACGATCGCAATTACCCGAACCGCCAACGTGTTGAGTGCGCACCAGAAGTTGTCGACGGCAACGTCAAAGCAACCGACCGTGCTCTCAGCGAACTTGCTGCTTCATCAGAATTTGCATCTGCAAAAGCATTCCGCGCGCAGGTTTCGAAAATCGCGACGGTACAAAAATCGGCTGATAAAGCGGATCAGTATCTTGCTCTTGTCGGTATTGATGCTGGCAACTCAGAAGCCGTTGTTGAATTCATCGGCGCGCGCGACGTGAAAGGCCAATGGCTTTCGTCGCTTGAGAAAAACTCGAACCTCACATCGAAACAAGCTGAAGCTGTTGCGACAAAACTTCAGAACGTTCTTCGCGGCGGCCTTCAGTAATTTCTGACCGGCGAATAACGCGCCTCTTCTTCATGTTGAAGAATCGGTGCGTTAGACCGAGCAGCGTTCCCACGTGATTATGAATTAGAAAGCTCGGGCCTGAGTCCGAGCTTTTTTTATTTCGAAATACTCTCAGCCAGTGCTCTCGCGAAAACGTCCGCGACAGAGACGACCTTCAAGAATGGGTCATGAATCGCAAGAGCGTTCGGGTGGCTGTTTGTGCATACGACCTGTGTGAAGAGACCCGATTTTTTGATTCGATCGATCGCGCCGTCTGTGAAGAGACCATGAGTCGTAATCGCAGAAATCTCGCGCGCACCCTGATCTTTATAGGCTTGCGCAGCTTGAACGAGCGAGCTGCCAGACCGAATCATATCGTCGTAAATGACAACGTCTTTGCCCTCGACAGACACATTTACGCCTGCAAGCGAGACCTCGCCTGTCTTTGACCGACGTTTGTAAACGAAACCTGCGTCCACACCCATATCGTTTGCAAGTGACTCAATCCACTTTGCGCGGCCGGCATCAACACTTCCAAGTAAGAAGTTCGAGCCGCCGAGAGCGCGTGCTTCGCGAATGATGACCGGCTTCGCATAGAGGTGGCGGGTTTTCACGGGACCCTCAAAATACATCGCGATGCCTTCGGCGTGGAGATCGAGCATCAAGACCTGGTTACCGAAAGGCGCAATCGGAATCGAAGAGAAGATGCGGGCTCGCGTTTTTGCTGTGACGACTTCGCCTGGAAGAACTTGGCGTTCCATCGTCTGATACCCATAAAAGGGCATCGCAATTTTTAAGGATCGAGCACCGTAGGCTGAAATCGCGCAACCAAGATCGAAAAGGTCGAACGTTTCACGATCATTGATGCCACCACCGACAAGAACGACATCGCGCCCGCGGACTTCGGTCATAATTCGCAGATACCGTTCACCATCGGGGAAGATCTTCGACTGAACTTCACCGAGGTCTGCTTTTAGAAGTTGAGCGATTTCAGTCCCAAGCTGCGCGTACTGGCTCGTCGAGAAAAGAAGTGGCGTCATACCGCGTATGCTACCCAGTCGACGACAAGCTCGGCAAGGAAGGAGCATCCCGGCAAATTTGCGAAGAGCCGTTTTAACGAAAAAAACCCCGCTTGTGGGGCAAGCAGGGTTTCGGAGTTTTGGGGTTGGATCGAAAGTCTAAAGACCGTTCACGAGCCCTGCGGTGACTAATCCGCAGGGTTGGAGTGACTAATTCCTATCGCAAGCGCCTCTGCGCTCCGATCCTAGGGTTGTCGCCCGCACTGAGAAGCGCGGGCGACATCGTTTTTAAGGATTACTTATCGTTATTGCGCTGCTAGCGCATTTTCAGCGGAGCTGAAAATTAACGCTTGAGGTTGATCACTTCGCCGAGGAGTTCGTCGGACGTTGTGATCGTTTTCGCGTTGGCTTGGAAGCCGCGCTGGTTCTGGATCAAGTTTACGAATTCCATCGCGAGGTCGACAGTTGAACGCTCGAGGGATTTCGCGAAGAGCTTACCGCGACCCGCTTGACCCGATTTACCGATCGATGGTGTACCTGAATCGCGAGCTTCTTTGAAGCGGTTGTTACCGACTTTGAAGAGCGACTCTGGGTTCTCGAACTTCGCAAGAGCGATCTGACCCAAGTCTTGTGCCTGACCGTTTGAGTAAAGAGCCGTCAACACGCCTTCATCGTTGAACGAGAGGTTGTTGATCGTACCCGCTGCCGAACCGTCCTGCTTCCAAGTGATGAGATCCGATTCTTTACCGTACTGTTTCGTACCGTTGAGGCCTTTGCCTTTATCAGTCGTAACAGCGTCGCCGAAGTCGATCTTGATCTGTTGGTTCTGGAGTGCGCCGCCTGCGAAGTTGAACGCTTGCTTCGTCACTTTTTCTGTATCGAGTTTACCGTCCGTCGTGAACGTGAGTTCCGCTTCCATGACGCTCGACATTTCGCCGGCTTTACCGCCCGTGATCTCTTTGCCATCAACCATACCGTTGACCTTCCAAGTGCGGTCAGCCGATTTGTTGAAGAACATTGTCATCAAGTGCTTGTTGCCTTGCGAGTCGAAGATCTCGATGCCTGTCGAGTAGTTCGATGATCCGTATGGATCTTTTGGATCGA
>CAJYOV010000679.1 GCA_913776405.1 Pseudobdellovibrionaceae bacterium | reverse complement strand
GGCTCCTGTTTGCAACTGTCTGCGTTAGACTTCACTCGCGCGAGCGCACTTCGAGAATTTCGACTTCATAAATCAAATTGCTCTTCGGCGGAATGAGCGGACCAACTTGTCTGTCGCCGTAAGCAAGCTTTGACGGCACGAAGAACTTCCTTTTGCCGCCTTCGCGCATCCCGAGAAGGCCCTGGCTCCAGCCCGCGATGAGTTTCTTCGAACAACGACGCACTCATAGGGGCGACCGTGTTTTTCGGAAGAATCGAACACGGTTCCGTCTTCGAGCGTTCCGTAGAACCGACACAAGATCAATGCGCCTTTTTCGATGAGAGTTCCGTTGCCGGGTTCATCGTTCAAAATTGTAATTTCGTCGCTCGTCATGGACCCAGTTTATGCCGGAATCCTGTCGTTTCTCCTAGGAGAAAACTAGATCCCAGACTCTAATTGCGTGTTTTTGTGCGTCTCAGACCAAATTTGTTTGCCGAAGCCAGAACGCCTGGCTTAAACCCCTCTGGGTCTCTCGAACGTGTTCCTTGGAAGGAAACGAAAGGCGGCTCGATGCGCTTCATCTTCTCGCTCCTGGCTCTCTCAATCTGCTTAACGCTTGCGGCTCCGGCACAGGCCGTCGAGCAACCGGTCTTGCTCTCAAACGGTCAAGAACTCGTGGTGAACTTAGAGCGTCGCGCCGACAAATCCCAAACGGGCGAAGTCTTCGTTCTTCTAAACGGCCTCGTCTACGAGTTGAACCGCTGGGACAACGTCGCAGACCTTCTTCTCGAACAAGGTCACACCGTCATTCGCTATTCTTACTCGGCTCAACCTGCGAATTTGCGCCGCCTGAAAGCCGGTGAAGAGCCGCGCTTTTTCACGACAGGGCTCGATCCAGACCGCATGTCTCAAGAACTCACGCTTGTTCTTGAAGCTCTCGGCGTGCAAAAGAAAATTCACTTAGTTGGCTTAAGCTACGGTGCTTCGGTCGCCGCAGCTTTCGCAGAACGCCACCCAGAACTCGTGGAAGACATCATTTTCGTCTCTCCCCTCGTTGTCCCGACAGACACTTACGATTCACGGAGTGCCGGTCTCCGCACGTGGCTTGCAGGCGTACGCTACTGGGAAAATGCGCCGTGCTCGTTTTACGGCATGTTCAATCCGTGGCTTTGCACGGCTCAAGACTATTGGTACGATACGTTCTACAAATCGCTGTACGAGACCTACCTTCTCGGCAACGTGAAGAACATCCCTCGCGGTGTCGAGCCAGCGCTTTACAAGAAAGCTTTGTTCCACTTGATTCGCGCAGCTCGAGACTTCGACCTCCGCCAATCTGTGAGAGGTCTGAAAAACGTTTCGATTTTTGTGGCCAGCGACGATGAAACGCACCTTCGCGCGGACCAAGATCTTGCGTGGTCGCAAATTCCAGCCGCTGAACGTCGGAGCTACATTCTCTTCAAGGGCGCCCATCATGCGCTTCCTGACGAATCGCCAAAGCGTCTTGTCGATGCTTTACTGGCAGTGACAAGCCGAGCGGATGGCTATGTGAACGGCGAGAAGTCTCAGGTTCAAGCCGACAAGTAAGGCTAAAGGCCCTTCGAAACTAAAAAGCCGACGTTCATCGTCGGCTTTTTAGTTTCGAAGTTCATCTCAGCGTCGGTGTTAGCCTGCGCGCTTTAGAACATCGTTGTTCATTTCGGCGAAGATTTTCATGTCGGCTTCGGTCCATGTCGGCCGGGCTTCTAAGAAGATCTTAACGAGATGCGGGTCAAACTGACGGCCCGCAAAATCTTTGAGTTCTCGATAGGCGACTTCGTCAGGCAGACCCTTACGGTACGCGCGCGTTTCGGTCATCGCATCAAACGTATCGACGACGAGGATTAAGCGTGCCGTGAGCGGAACTTCTTCACCCTTCAAGCACGCTGGGTAGCCTTTGCCGTCGTAGCGCTCGTGATGGTGAAGAACTCCTGGGATCAAGCGCTGATAAAATTCGATCGCCGTGAGCGGCGTTAAAATCTGCACGCTCTTTTCGGGATGCGATTTCATCACGTTGAATTCGGCTTCAGTCAGTTTTGCGGGTTTCAGCAAGATGCTGTCCGGAACACCGATTTTACCGATATCGTGGAAGAGGCCCGCGAACTCAACGATTCGCTGATCCATCTCATCGAGACCGGCTGCTTTCGCCAAAAGGCGCGCACTGCGGCTTACGCGGATGCAATGCTCGTAGGTTGCAGGGTCTTTCGCCCGCACCGTTTCCATGATCGTTTTAGCGACGACTAAAGTCCACGTCGGGATATCTGTCCATGCCACGAATCTTTATCGGTATTTTCCCGAGACGCCTCTAGGTCTAGATCTTACAGGCTGTCCAAATTCCTGGCGGAAACGAAAAAAGTCGTCTCACCCTGAGACGACCTTCTAAACGACTGCGGACGCTTCTTTCCGTTTTTAGCGCTGCACCTTT
>CAJYOV010000678.1 GCA_913776405.1 Pseudobdellovibrionaceae bacterium | reverse complement strand
AGCTGACCGGCTTTTATAAATTGGCTGGAAGGCGAAACATCACCAGAGTTTAAATGCTCGAGCCGATCTACTTGCGCCTGCGCAGGATCCTCTGAACCTTCCGGCAGTTCTGTTGAGGCATTTGGATCCGCGCCCGTCGCGCTCGCATCAAATTTTTGGGCGCCCTTCACGGCTGCCGCCACGTCGGCAGAGCTATAGCCCGATTTTTTTATCTCGCCGGTTCCAACATTCGAGATGTTGCCACTTGGCGCTCGCAAACTCGATTTGGAAACAAAGCCTTTTAGCTTCTTCCCAGCTTGATTGAACGTAATCTCTGTGAAGGCACCGCTGTCGGCACCGGTTGTGAGGGATGTTCCAGCTGGGAGAGTTGCGATGACCTTTGATGTGAGCCCTGATTTTTCTCTGACAGGCGTTTTTTCAAGGTGAGTCTTGATCGTCGCGGCTTTGGCCATCGGTACGATGAGCGCTGCTGCTAAGCATGTGAAAAACAAACGTTTCATCTCTTTTAAGTCCTTCTCTTATTTCTCATCAAAGTGCCAAACGCCCGAACGAAATGATTTCGGGACACCTGCGGTTAGCGCCAATCGACAGCGATCTGCCATTTTCTTCGAGGGCAAAAGGTCTTTCGCCTGTTCAAATTTTTCGAGCGCAGCTTTGAAGTCCGCAGCCTGATAGCGCTTGAGCGCTTCCCGATAGGCTTCGCGCTGTAACTCATCAGCTTTAGCGACATACGTAAAAATTCGTGTGGGCTTTGAGCGGCCCTTCACGGCAATGACGTCGACTTCTAAAAAGTTTGGATCTTGAAGACGATTTGCTGCGACAAGCACGTCTTCGCTCAAAAGAACTTCGCAGTCGTATTGCTTACCAATGCCTTCAAGACGAGACGCAAGATTCACGGAGTCGCCGATCGCAGTGTAGTTATGTCGACTCTGTGAGCCGATATGGCCAACGATCGCGACACCCGTATGGACACCAGCACGAGCTGTTAAGACTTCGGCGTCATCGCCGACGAGAGCCCGAGCTTTCGATCGGAATTGCTCCATCGTCTCGGAGAAACGCACTGCGGATTGGACGGCGCGAATTGCGTGATCGGTTTGTCCTTCTACGGGAGCGCCCCAAAGCGCCATCACGGCGTCACCGATGAACTTGTCGACGAAGCCGTTGTTGTCGAAGATCAAATTCACGACTTCATCTAGGTAAAGATTTAAGACATCGACTAAAACAGATGCCTCTAACTTCTCAGAGATCGTTGTAAAGCCCGAGAGGTCACAAAAGAAAATCGAAATTTCGCGGCGTTCTCCGAATCGCGTGAGGCGCATGTCACCTCGGCGAACGAGCTCAACCATGTCTGGTGACATCGCGTTCGATACGGTCTTTGCCAGTCTTTCTCTCTCGCGCCATTCGAGTTGGAAGCGCACCCCAAGCACCGCGAGCGAAAGAACCCCAGTCGAAGCTAGAATCGGCAGCGGATTTAGCCACATGTTCATGCGCCAAGCAGCGAAAGCTAAAACGAACGGCCCTACGATCGACACGATCGAAGCGCCTATGAGTGCAGGGACTGGTGTTGAACTTAAAAGTAGAACTAAGAATGCGGCGATCGAAACAACACCTGAGATGAGCGCAAGCGAACGAGGCTCGAGTTTTTGAATCGAAATTTTTTGAAGCGCGTTACCAAGAGCTGTCGCATGCACGAGCACTCCTGGAGCGTAAGGATCGACCGACGTTGGTTTTAAATCGAGAAGCCCCGGAGCCGCAGCACCCACCATTAAGTGGCGCCCCTTCAGCGCAGACGAAACTTTCTCAAGCTCTGGCGAAAGAGGCCGTTTCTCTTCGAGCGCGCGAGCGAGGTGAAACACTTCACTCGCTTCAAGCATTGGAATGCGGCCAGGCCGATAAAATTTAAGCCACGTTTCATGTTGATCAGGTTTTTCGACTGCGGCGTAACCAAGCGGGAGTGCACCGTTCACCTCGCTCGGCATCCGACGATACACCCCGTCCGCTTCCTGCGGCACGGTGACGACACCGAAGCGAACAGTTGAGCTAAGATCTTTCAATATGTCTGCGTTTGGATACTGAACATGATGACCATCGCCTCCGACTAGAACGATAGGCATCTTTGAATCGCGAAGGGCTTGATTAAACGCCCGATCATCGTCGACGCCGTAGAGAGACGGTGTTGAAAAAACGATATCGTAGGTGAGCGACTTTGCGCCCAGCTGCGATGCAACCCTTGCCATCAAGCCGTAAATCTCTCGGGGCCACGGCCAGGTGATGGCGGTCTCTGGGTTGTTTTGAAGTTCGTCGAGTGAGCCTTGAGTGATGTAGATCAACGCGACTTCGGGCGCCGTCTCAAGTGCTGTTTCTTTTTGGAAGAAATCGTAGATGGGCCATGCGGCGCGTTCGAATGAGGGAGCGATGAGATAAGCCGCAACCGAGACGAAGGCGGCTCCGAACAATACCAAGGCGAGACGCACGAATTTTCGTTTCAGAGTCTGCGTTTTCGCCGCAGCGACTGGGGTCAACATACCCAATTAGTTTGCCAAGCTCACTGAGCCTGGCAAAGGCTTGATCTTAACCAGGTCTTATTTATTGAGAGTCAGAAGTGTATGAACCGTCTTCTTGATCTTGTCGATATCGAAGGGCTTTTTGATGTAGTCATCTGCGCCAGCTTCAAAGCCGCGCTTCACATCGAAATCACTCGTCTTACCGCTAACAAAGATCAGCGGAATCTGTTTGAGATCGTCGTGTTCTTTCAGCATCTTCGCGAGTTCGATGCCATTGATCCAAGGTAGACCAATGTCCATGATGATGAGATCGACCGGGTTATCGTCGAGAACCGACGCAAGCTGTGTCCCGTCGGCAGCGACTTTCACAACGAGGCCCTCGGCTTCGAAAATACGCTTGATTGCATTTCGCATCGTCTCGTCATCTTCGATCACGAGAATCGTTTTCGGAGTTTCTTTGTTCTTCAGTTCGCGGAAGGAATTGAGGTCGACGACACTTTCTTGTGTCATGCGCTCTTTTGTGAGCTTCTCAATTTTCTTCACCAGATCCTTGGTGTTGATTTTACCCTTCGACATCTTATTGACCGATATTCTCCAACCAGCGTTCTGCGTCGATTGCGGCCATACAGCCGGAGCCGGCTGCCGAAATCGCTTGGCGGTAAACGTGGTCTTGGACATCGCCCGCAGCGAAAACGCCGTCGACCGATGTGTAGGTTGAATGAGGCTTTGTTTTGATGTAGCCGGTTTCATCGAGATCGATTTGACCCGCGAGGAAGTCGGTATTCGGTTTGTGACCGATCGCGAGGAACATGCCTTGAACCGGAAGATCCGAAACCGCTCCTGTCTTGATGTTCTTGATCGAAAGACCCGTTACGAACTGATCGCCCTTCACTTCAACGACTTCAGAATCCCAAACAGGAACGATCTTCGGGTTGTTGAGCGCGCGGTTCGCCATCACTTTCGATGCGCGGAATGAATCGCGACGGTGAATGATGTAGACCTTCGATGCGAATCGCGTGAGGAAGTTTGCTTCTTCCATCGCGGTGTCGCCGCCGCCGACAACAGCGACTTCCATGTTTTTAAAGAACGCACCATCGCAGGTCGCACAAGCTGAGACGCCTTTGTTGTAATAAGACTTCTCGCTCGGAAGGCCTAAGTACTTAGCGCTCGCACCTGTTGAAATGATGATCGTTTGCGCGAGGTGAAGATCGTTACCGACCCACACTTTGAATGGGCGCGAAGACATGTCGACTTTCGTAACGAGTTTGCGAACCATGCGTGTACCGAATTTTTCAGCTTGCTTACGCATCTCGTCCATCAAAGCTGGACCGGTTACGCCGCCCGAAAAGCCCGGGAAGTTTTCGACGTCACTCGTGATCATCAACTGCCCGCCCGCTTCTTCACCTTCGAACATCAAAGGCTGAAGTAAAGCGCGTGACGTGTAGATCGCAGCCGTGTAACCCGCCGGGCCGGACCCAATGATGATGACTTTTTCGATTTTTTGCTCAGCGGCCATGACGAAAACCTCCAGAAGGCCCAAGTCTAACGATATCGCTCGCGAAACACAAAAGATGCCGGATCGCACCAAGCCTGTTAGTCTTGGTTCATGCCGCAGATTTCGTTTCTGAAACCTCGACCACCGCTCGACGTGCCTGAGGGAACCAACTTGATGCAAGCGCTCTTGGACGGAGGTCTACCAGTTGCGTCGTCCTGCCGCGGCGACGGCGTCTGCGCAAAATGCCGCGTTGAAATTCATGAGGGTCGAAAGAACCTCTCCGCC
>CAJYOV010000677.1 GCA_913776405.1 Pseudobdellovibrionaceae bacterium | reverse complement strand
TCTTGCTAGGTTTCATTTTCTGGCAGGACTTTGATCCCAGAATGGCTGTTTTTTTCGCTGTCGGCACCGCTCTAGCGGAAACTTTCGTTCTGATTCGTCGGCAATCTTCGATTGCCTGCAAGAAATGCGGCTTCGATCCGGTGCTGTATCGCAAAAGTCCTGCACTCGCTGCGGCGCGGGTGAAGGATTTTTATCGCCAGAAAGCAGAAGATCCGATGTCTGTTTTTTCACCACCTGCGAAGCTGCCTGTGATCATTAAGAAAGTAGATCGCAAGAGCGCCTCGCTTTAAAAGCCTAGTTGTCTCTGTGAGGCCGAGAGGCTAGGCTCCGAGGCCATGAGAGCCTTAATTTGCATCCCGACTTACAACGAAAAAGAGAATGTTGAAGCGATCACGTCGGCCGTCTTGAACGCGACTGGCTCCGATACGCATATCCTCGTGATTGACGACAACTCTCCAGACGGGACAGGGCAAATCGTCCAAAATCTGATTGCAAAACAGGGCGAAGGCTCACGTCTTCATCTGCTCTCGCGACCAGGCAAACAGGGCTTGGGCCGCGCGTACATCGCTGGCTTCAAGTGGGCGCTCGAGCAAGGCTACGACGTCATCACGGAGATGGACGCCGACTTTTCACATCGACCAGAAGATCTCGTGAAGATTTTGGCCGCGATGCCCACGACCGACTTTGCTGTCGGTTCACGCTATGTGCCGGGCGGTCGCACGGTGAACTGGGGTCTGTCTCGAAAGATCATTAGTAAGGGCGGCAGCTTCTACACACGTACGATTTTGGGTTTTCCACTCGCAGATTGGACCGGCGGATTCAACTCTTGGAAAGCGGATGTGCTCCGCAAAATCGATCTCGATCAAGTTCGATCAAATGGCTACAGCTTTCAAATCGAATTGAAATATCGCGCTCTGAAGCACGGTTTTAAAGGGACTGAAGTGCCGATCGTTTTTGAGGATCGCCGTGTCGGTCACAGCAAAATGAGCATGAAGATCGTGCTCGAAGCTTTCACTCGCGTTTGGGCGATGCGCTTCTAATGCGCGCTTTCCTTTTCTTCTTCGCGCTGGTTTGTTCGGCTCAGGCCGCCGCACTAACTGGCGTTGTGAAGAACGATGGCGCTCAAGTCTACTCGCAGCCTGATTTCGATGCCCAAATCTTAGCGACCCTCACGGTCGGGCAAAAAGTCGTCGTCTCAAAAGGGACAGCCGGCGCTTACGCAAAGTTTCACCGCGTCCGTGCGGGAAAGATTGTGGGTTACATCAGCGAAATGGATGTCGAAGGTGAAGGCGGTGCTTCACTTAAAGCCGCTGAGAAATCGCCTGTTGGCGCGAAAGCGGCAGACACCTCGAAATCAAAAACTAAAAAAACGTCCAAGACAGCTTCGCGCGACAAGCGTGGGAGACGCGCTAAGAGCCAGAAACTTTCGCCTGCCGAGCAAGAGAAGCGCGAGCGAGCCGCTGAAGAACGTGCGCGACAAGCGCGAGCGGCTTTACCATTCGTCTTCAATCGCTACGTCGGTCTCGTGATCGGTGTTGCCGGCTACGAAGAGACAATTAGCGCAAGCAAAAGTCGCGACTCGCTTCTGGTCTACGGTTTGAAGTTAACCGGGCCCGGGATCTTTTTTGAAGGTCCCATCCTCGATACAAACGTCGTTCTTCACTGGGGCGCGCCGAAAGGCTACGCGTCCATTTCAGCAGTGAAACCATCGGGCTTTTTTCTTTTAGCCGACACTCTGCTGATTCTACCGATGCTCCAGAAGGGCGAGTTTTCAGGCACGCTCGGGTTTGGCCCTGCTGTGAGTTACCGCAGCTTCAAGACCGTCGACGCCGCCGGTTTTGTGAGCCATAGCGGCTTCGGGTTGGGCTTGAGTCTTCAGGCCGGCGCTGGAGTTCGGTTAGGCGATTACGCGCTTCGGCTGGAGGGCAAATATCTTGTGGATAAACGCATAGATACGATCTTTCAGCTTTCCTTGCAAAATGCGTTTTAGGCAGGGTACTTTTCGCTCCTCATGAGCGAGCTTTCAAAAAGTCATTCGAAGATTCAACAGCTACCGTCCGACGTCGTCGACCAAATTGCCGCGGGCGAAGTCGTTGAGCGGCCGTCACACATGGTGAAAGAGCTCGTCGAAAACGCGATCGATGCGGGTTCGACATCGATCGAAGTTGAATATGATCAGGGCGGACGGCGCGTGCGCGTGACCGACGACGGCTCCGGGATCCCGCAAGATAGTTTGAAGCTCGCTCTCGCTCGACACGCGACAAGTAAGATCACAATTGCCGATGACCTCTGGAATCTCTCGAGCTTTGGTTTTCGCGGTGAAGCTCTCGCTTCAATCGCAGCCGTAAGCCGTCTGACTCTACAATCACGAACCGCAACATCGGAAACCGCGTCGAAAGTGCTCTCTGAGTTCGGCAAACTCGGGCCCATCGAAGCCACGGGTGGCAATCTCGGGACCACGATCCTCATCGAAGAACTTTTCACCAACGTTCCGGCGCGATTGAAGTTCCTAAAGAGTGAGGCTGGCGAAAACGCACAGATCAAAGCGACTTTGAAAGCGCTTGCGATTGCAAACGAAGGTGTTGAGTTTCGAGTGCGCACCAAAGGCCGAGTCGACGAGAGCTGGCCCAAAGCAAACTTCTTCGTCGAGCGTGCTCAAGCCGTTCTCGGTGCAACGAAACTTTATTCAACCAGCGGTTCCTATGAAGACTGTCACGCGGACATCGCGTTTGCGAGCCCGCATGATGTCGCTGGGAACGCTCGTCAGATCATGATTTTCGTTCAAGGGCGCTGGGTTCAGGACAAAAGCCTTCAAGCCGCTGTCATCGATGCGTATCGCGGTCTCTTGATGCACGGGGAGTATCCGATTGCAGTCGTGCGTCTTCGCGTTCCACCAGGGGACGTCGACGTCAACATTCATCCGACTAAGTCGGCGGTGAAGTTCCGTGACTCGCAAGCGGCTTTTCGCGCTGTGAATCGCACGCTTCGCGCGGCACTGGAAACGGCGCCTTGGCTCAATCGCGATGCCATCGGCGCAAACGAAATGGCGGCGAAGGTCGCGTCTCGTATGACAAACGCGCGCTCTTACGGTGCGAGTTCTTCGACCGCATCGAGCCTCGCTTCAAGCGACGGGTTGAGTGCGGCTGCGTCTGCGAAAAAACTCTCGATCGCTGAACTCACTCGGCCTTATCAAGCTTCAAACGACAGCGCTCCGGGCTCTCAAGACTTGAGTTTTGAAAATGCGCCTCTTCATTCGACCGCAAGGTTTGAAGCGCCAGAATTCAGCACCGTTCAGTTCAAGCAAAAAACAGATTACCGACCAGATGCCGATCGCTCGAACCAAAGTGAAGTCGCCAGAGGGCCGACAAACAAAGCGTCTATCGAGGAATCTGGAGAGACGTCAGCGGGTCCGTGGAGTCGCCTCCAAGTTCTCGGCCAGGCTCATCTCACGTACATCATCGCGCAAGATCACGACCGTCTCGTGCTCGTGGATCAACATGCCGCTCACGAGCGTGTCGCCTACGAGAAACTCATGAAAGCTTGGTTGGGCGGCCAAGCCGAGATGCAGCCACTGTTGATCCCTCAAACAGTTGAGCTCGAGCCGGACGGCGCCGAAGCCTTGATGTCGATCGCCGATGAACTCGAAAAGCTTGGTCTTCAGATCGATCAAAACGGGCCCAACTCGATCGCGATTCGTTCGCTACCGGTAACGATCAAAGAAAAATCACTGATCAAGGCGCTTCAAGAACTCGCAAGCGAGATCGTCGAAAAAGGCGGGGGCTTCGCGCTCGAGAAAAAGATCTCTGATTTGTGTGCGACGATGGCGTGTCATTCAGTGGTGCGTGCGGGTCAGGCGCTGTCGTTTGATCAGATGCGCACGCTTCTCAAACAGATGGACGAATTCCCTCTCTCAAGTTTCTGTCCGCACGGGCGTCCGGTTTCGGTCGACTATCCGTTCGCGAAACTAGAACGCGATTTCGGGCGCATCGTATGAGTTCGTTTCGCTCCGAAACCGAGAAGCCGCACGTTCTTTTCGTTGTCGGCTCGACAGCTACGGGCAAATCCGACCTTGCGGTGGAAATCTCTGAGCTATTTCATGCGCTTCATCCCGATCACGCACAGCCCGAAATTCTAAACACCGATAGCGTTTCTTTTTTCGAGGAAGTTGAAATCGGCGCAGCAAAACCAGGCGCCGATCTCTTGGTGCGTGCACTGCACCACCTCGTAAGCCACGTTAAGAAAGGCGACAAATACACGGCCGGCGATTTCAGGCGGGACGCGCTTTTAGTCATTGAAAAGCGAAGTTCAGAATCGCCTCTTTTTGTCGCACCCGGTGGCAGTGGCTTTTACGTCCAAGCTCTAGAAAAGGGCATGTATGATGTGGCTGAGCCTAGCTATGAGGTGAAGGCTCAGCTCGCCAAAGATCAACAGACATTAGGGATGCCGGCGCTTTACGAAGAACTTCGTCAGCGCGACCCTGAGACG
>CAJYOV010000676.1 GCA_913776405.1 Pseudobdellovibrionaceae bacterium | reverse complement strand
ATTTGAACGATCCGCGATTTGGCTCGCGCATGCAGGGCGAAGGCCCTAGAGCCGATGCGCTCGCGAATCTCTTCGAGATTTACGCGCGAAAGTACGGCTTTAATCAAACGCGTCTCAAGATCACCGCTGAGCACTTCCAACGCCCCGGCGATCAGCTGACCTTCTTCTAAATTACTTAGATTACTTAGACTACTTTTCGACAGGGTGCCCGTAGGCTCTATTTACAGACCCGGTGTCTTCAGAATCTCTGAGATGAGTTCAGACTTTTTTGTATCGGGCTCAAAAGTCAGAGTGCGGGTCTCGCCAGAGCGAGGAGCGACCGCAACCGTCAGGCGGTTTTTTGGACACACATCGAGGCACGAGGCGGTGACCACGCGAATCGCCTTACCGCGAAGGTCTTTAAAGTCGCCTTTGAGTTCCTTCTTTAAATCGTCAGCGAGGCGCTCGTCGCCTGCGATTTTCTTTGAGCACTTCGTGCAGACCATCACGACTGCTTGCGACCAAGGGACTTGTTCCTGCTTAATATCGCCCATTTTGTCCTTTCGCCTTCTTGCGGCCATTTTATCGCGGGTCTTATCCAATACAAGGCTGAGGAGCGACGAATCGCGTAATCCGATCCGAAAGAATTCCACTCACGCTGGAGCTATCACTCGTGTTACACCGTTCAGACATCAAAAGTCCTAATTAGGTGATTCGTCATGGCTACCGAAAAAGTCGATGTTTTGGTTCTAGGTGCGGGTATCGTTGGTCTCTCAACTGCGATCGAGCTTCAAAAAGCGGGTCGTCAGGTCACGGTCATTGATAAAGGTGAACCCGGCTTCGGTTGCTCGTATGGCAATGCCGGCTGGATGACCCCGTGTTTCTCGATGCCTCTTCCTCAACCGGGGATGTTTTTTAAGTCGATCGGGTGGTTGTTGAATCCCGATAGCCCGCTTCGTATTAAACCTCAGCCAAGTTGGTTGCTGGTTCGTTGGATGACCCATTTCCTTCTCGCTATGAACGAGCGCCGCATGAACCAGTCGGTCGCTGTTCTAACGGATATCTCGAAATACTCTCTCGACTTCTACGCGGATCTCGCGACACGCGCGCCGAAAACATTCGGTTTCGATCAAAAAGGTCTGTTGCTCGTGAGCGGCACCGATGACGGCCTTAAGGCTGCAAAGATCGAAATGGATCTGATGAACGCACGTGGCGTTCCCGGCAAATTGATGACCGGTGAAGAGATCTCAGCGATGGAACCGTCGTTGAAGCCGGGCCTCAAAGGTGGCGTGTACTTCCCGAAAGAAGCGCATTCAGAACCACTTTTGACCGTCCAGGCTCTCGTTTCTGAACTTGAATCGCTGGGCGGAAAAGTTCTTTCGAGAGCCGAGGCGTTCGACTTCGTGACGTCTAATGCCGGCGGCTCAAGCAAGATCGAAGAAGTCCATACGACCCGCGGTAAGTTCAAAGCAGATCTCGTGCTTCTTGCGATGGGCACGTGGTCTGACGAGCTTGCGCGCCGCTTGGGTCTTCGCGTTCCGATTTTGGGTGGCAAAGGCTACCGCATCATCACGAACTCGTTCGACGTAAAACCTCAACACCCAATCATGATTGTCGATCGGAAGATCGCGGTGACACCTCGTTACGACGGTGCAACTTCCGTCGCGGGTACGCTTGAACTCGTGAATCAAGACTTCGAGATCACACCTCGCCGTTTGAACAACATCATCACGGGCACACAACAGTACATGCACATGTCAAAAGGTGAGCCTGAGATCAAAGAAATCTGGCGCGGCCTTCGTCCATGTACGCCAGACGGTGTTCCGATGATCGGCTTCTCGAAGAAGCACTCGAATCTCTTCTACCAGATCGGTCACCAGATGTTGGGTCTCCAATCCGCACCTGGGTCGGGTCGTGTTGCGGCAGATTTGATCATGGGTCGCCCTTCGATCACAGATACCAAGCCGTTCCGTCCAGAACGCTACGAGTAATGTCAGCGTCTCGAGAAGAGCATTCGCTAGAATTGTAATCGGCCTCTATCGACGGTAGCCTGGACAAAGCATGTCCCGGTACCGTTTCCAAATCGAATTATTCCTCACACGCCTTCGCGACTTTTTCCTGATCAACGATCCGGGCTTGATGCGTTTGCGTTCTGCGATTCGCGGAACGTTGACGGTGGCTGTCTCTTTTCTTGCGCTCTGGCGTCTTTCGATCTTCAGCCATCAATCGATGTTTATGGCGTTTGTTGGCGTGATGATGGCTCAGCTTGGTGCGATCGGAATCAACGACGCAAAAGTCAGCGATCAAAAAAAGACGACGCTCCTAGTTCCGTTCGCAGCCAGTGCTGCTTTGATCGTCGGCGTTTTAGTCGAACCTTGGAAGTGGGTTTCAATCGGAATCCTTTTCGCGATGACGTTCCTAGCGATTTACATTCGCAAGTTCGGCGCTCGCGGTGCGGGCATCGGCCTTCTTTCTTATTTTGCTTTTTTCGCGTCGATCTTCTTTAAAGTACCTCACTCGGCACTCGCGTTCGTCGTGAGTGGTATTTTTATTTCTTCAGCGGTTCAATACATCATTCGCTTCCACCTGATTCCCGATCGAGGCGTTAGCACGATCGAATGGAGTCTCTCGGCGTACCGCGCGGGTATCCGTCGTTTGATTCGTGCGATCGACCGCGAAGTCACAGCGCACGCACCCGAATCGATAGTGCGCGGTAAAATTCGGCGACGCATGAACCAGGTGAACGAGCTTGCGCTCGTTTCTGACGACGCGATTGTTTCTGCGGGCGAATTGATCCCGAATAGTGGTGGCCTCGTGAGAACGCTTCAAGGGCGCGTTTTCGACATGGAACTTTCGGCCCGCAAAGTTTACGAATCTGTGGGGTCAATTCCGTCTTCAGAAGTTCGAGCAAGTCTCATGCGACTCGCCGAGAGGATGGAAGAACTTCGATCCGTTCAAAAAACTTTGGTCGCAGAAGAAGAGGCGGCTGTTCAAAACAACGTGTCTCGCGCAAGCACCCTCTCGGCAAAAGAGATCGGCATCGAGGGGCTTCCGTATCACACGCGCCAAGCGATTCAAGCGACCCTGGCAACGGTTCTCGCAACCGGCTTAGGCATGTGGGTTTCGCAAGATCGTTGGTACTGGGCCTCGATGACCGCGTACGTGGTATTCGCAGGCGCAACACGCGGTGAAAATATCCGTCGAGCGGGTCACCGACTTCTCGGTACGGTTGGCGGAGTTGTCGCAGGCCTCGCATTCGCTACGGTGCTCGCAGGTCATCGTGATCTCGAGATTGCCTCTGTGTTCTTCGCGCTCTTTCTCGGGATTCATTCGCTGAAAGGTGCTTACTCGTGGGTGACGTTCTGGTTTACACTTGTCGTCGCTCTTTTCTACAGTCTTGTGGGTTTGCTCTCGACCGAGATTATGCTTTTGCGATTCGAGCAAACGTTGATTGGTGCTGCGTGCGGCTCGCTTATGGCGATGATCGTGCTGCCAGTCTCGACGCGCGACACTCTTCGCTTAGAGCTTGCGAAACTTCTCAGAATTTTGAGTTCAATTTTGCTCGACGTCGGGCAGTCCAATTTGCCGAGACGTGAACGCCGCGAGCGTATTCGTATTCTTGAACGAGAACTCGCAGATCTCCGAAAAGTAGCGGGGCCGCTGTCGGGCCCCTTCGGCGGCTCGAATCGAGTCGAGACGCGGTTCATAGTTCATGCGGGTGCGCGAATCGTTCACTACGCGCGCCAATTGGTTGTCTTCTACCCAGAGCAAGCAAACGACGAAGCCTCACTCAGCATTCGTGCAGCTGTCGTCCCGCTCTCGGAACGTGTTGAGAGCGTCGCTG
>CAJYOV010000675.1 GCA_913776405.1 Pseudobdellovibrionaceae bacterium | reverse complement strand
GTTTACGTTCAGTCGACTCAAGATTTTAAAACGGTTGTCGACCTTCTCTATCGTCAAGCCGCGAAGTTCCCGCAAGATCGCACGATGAAAATCGCTGCGGTCAATCGCGACTCGTGGCCGCTTCCGTATTTGTTGATTCCCTTCACCAATGTCAATTGGGGTCGTGCTGAAGACGCTACGATCAAAAACGCCGACGTGATTCTCTCCGACGAAGTCGATCGATCGTGGATCGAATCGAGGCTTGAAGGCAGATTCTACGTGCTGCCGTTTCAGATTCGAGATTCATACCAACAGGGGCAGGCGTACTTAGCTGCAGCGAAGTTTGGTGCGGTAGTTCCGGGCTCGACACCGATTTTTGAGGGTGCGCCAAAGACCGGCGAGAATCGCGAAGGCAACGTTAAGAAGGAGTCGCCATGATCACACTGCTGTTCCATGCGATCTTTTCGACGGGCCTTGCTTATCTGTTTTCTTGGGCTTACGGGGCGCTCACACCTTTCATCGCTGTTTTGTCTCTGCTGCTCGGGACCTGGTTTGCACGCGGGCGAACGCGCGCGCTGCTAGCGCGAGCGCCGGGTCTTCGAGCATTCCAATTTCATGAAGGCGAAGCCGGCGTCATCGAAGCAGTCTTGATGGCGCTCATCGCTTACTGCGGTTTTCGGCATTTCGCTTGGCTCTTTACCTATGTCGACAGTCGCTACTTAACTCTGCACGCGAACAATTTCGGCGATTTGCCTCTTCACATTAACTACATTCGCGAGATGGCGAACGGATTAGCATTTCCACCGGTGAACCCAAGTTTCGCGTCTGAAATTCTTCGCTATCCGTTCGGCCCCGATTTGTATAACGCTCTTTGGGAAATCTTGGGCGTGTCGATGCAAACGCATCTGTTCGCTGTTGGCTTTGCTGCGACTCTCGTTTCACTCATCTGCCTCCGTTGGTACGGCGGCTGGTGGGCGATGGGTGCGTTCTTCTTTAGCGGCGGTCTGATCGGGTGGGGCGCTCTTCAGGGGCAGCCACTCCCTACGGATTTCACTCAAGGTGTCGACTGGAAGAACTTGATGCTGTCTGTCTTCATCACGCAGCGGGGTGTCCTGTTTGCTCTGCCGCTAAGTCTCATTCTTTTGGAAATGACTCGACGTCATTTTTCGAAAGAAGCTCCGCTCACTTCGGGCGAGCGCACGACACTCGGCTGGTCGTGGGGGCTGTTACCGCTTTTTCACGCCCACGCGTTTGTGATCACGAGTTTGATGATGGGACTTCTTGCGATCATCGAAACAAGTTCGCTTCGCGGGCTCTTCTCGCTTTTGAAATCGCGTTTGGCGATCTACGCTTATTTGCCTGCGATTATCTTCTTGCTGAGAACAAGCGATGGCTTCGGGAAAGCAAAAATCATTCATCTCGATCCGTGGTGGACCACAACACTTCAAGAGGCACCAAGCTTTCTTCTCTTTAACTTCGGGCCTTGGCTCGTTTTGCCGTTTGCAGTTCTTGCTGCGATTTTGCTGTCGAAGTCGCTTCCGCGTGAAACGCGACGAAAGCGGCTTTACGAATTCGCGCTCTATCTTGGGCTTTTCATTTTGTTTTTCAACGTCATGCTTGCACCTTGGGCGTGGGACAACATCAAGGTCTTAATCTTCCCTTACTTGGGTCTTTGTCATCTTGCATGGCAAGTGCTGGATCCTCAGCTTGGTCGATTGCCTCGATCTGTGTTTGCAGTTTTGCTGTTCACGTCCGGAGCGGCTGCGGTTCTGATTTCGCTCGGATCACCTTCGGTGAAGGGCCTTACGATCTATCGAGAAGAAGATCTGGCGCGCGCCGAGGGCGCACTGCTCGACGTGCCGAAAGATGCGATCTTCGCAAGCGCGACGACCCATGAGCACCCGCTTACGTACGAGGGCCGATTGCGGGCCGTAGGCTACGAAGGGCATCTCTGGTCTCATGGCATCGATTACTTCGGTAAAATGGATTTGTTGAAAAAATTGATGGCGGGTGGCGGCGATTCGGTCAAACTCGCTCGTGACCTAGGTGTTACGCATATTTTCTGGGGGCCTGCGGAGACGACACAATTTGGTGTTGAGCCGCAGTGGCCAAGTTCGTTTCGAAACGTGTCGCGTGTTGCGGGCGTGTCCGTTTACGAAATTCGCTAGGAGGTTTTAAAATGAAATGGCAACTCGCTTTTCTTTCTCTCGGATTTGGCGCGAGTCTTTTTACGAACCAGCCGGTTCTTGCTGCGCTTGAAAGCATTACGATCACGTCACAAGAAGAATGGCCTGCGCCACGCTGGGCTTACGGTGTCGAGAAAGTGCCAGCGAAATCGACGGACCCGCTTTCGCAGATGGCGCGGGTTAAGCAGGCGCAGTTCGAAGGCGATTATGCGGGGTGTGTGACCAAAGCTCGTGCGGCACGCGGCCAAGCCAAAAGTCTTCAGGCTTGGCTTGCCGTCACGGAAATTGAATGCGCAGCCAAACTGAAACCTTCGATGGCAAATGCGAGCACGCTCTCGAAATCATTGTACGACGCCGATGCCCACGAGGACTGGTTTTTCGTAGGCCCGCAAGCGTCGCGCTTGCGGCAAGCCACGGCGAGCGGATATTTCGCATTGATCGATCAAGACCTTAAAAATAATCGTGCGCGTGCTTGGAAATCTGTCGAACGTCTTCAAAAACTTTCACCGTACTTCGATGACAAAACGAATGCATCGTTGTGGCGTGAAGCGGGTGAGATTGCTTTCATTCTTCAAAAGAATGAGGCCGCTCGCGATTACATGAAGCGTAGCCTTTTGATCGCAGACGACGCCGAAACTCGTTCACGGCTTGCGACAATCGAGGCCTCTCTCTTGCCAGCGGGCTCGGGTGCGGCGAAGCGACCGGTCCCGGCAACTGAAAAGGCAGCCCCTGCGACAGTTGAAGCTTCGCAAGTGGAGACGGAGTTGGTAGATCGCGTAACGCTTGCGTTGAAGTCTGGCGATTTCATCGCTGCGATGGACGATGCCGTGAAGCTGATCACGGATTTTCCTGGCGGGACGCGTGCGAAATGGGCGAGTGATCGAGTCTCTGAAACTTTAGTCAGCGTTGATCGCCAAGACCCGAAGTATCAAGACGTGCGCGAACAAGTTCTCAGTCGCGTTGAAAAAGCAGATGCGGACCGTCTGGTTTCATGGGCCACACAAGCGTACAATCGCGCGGCTTTTTCGGATGCACTTCGGCTTTCAAAGAAAAGCTTAAGCACGATCGACGGTGCACGTAGAACACGAGCCCTTGAACTTGTAGCAGATTCTGCGATCGCGACCGAGCAGTGGACGGATGCGGAAAAAGCATTTGTCGAGTTAATCGAAAAATCGGCGGGTCAACCGGCACAGCGAGAAGCGCTTTTACGGTCGGGGCTTCTGAATTTTCGCCGCGCAAAGTACATCGACGCAGTGACCGACTTTGAGCGCCTGCTTGCACTTCCGCAGGCAGAAAATAACGAGCTGACCGCGCAGTACTGGCTGTGGCGCTCGCTTCAGAAACTAAAATCGGATCGTGCGCCAAAAGTGGCGGATGAATTGATGACCAAATTTCCATTTAGCTATTACGGCCTTCGCGCTCGCGCAGAATCCGGTAAAGGGGCTCTTGAGTGGGACAACTCGAAATCGAAAGTCAAAGTCGAGAGTAAAATCTGGGTCACGGCAAACGAGCGACTCACTTGGGAAAAGGTGCAGATGCTTCTAAAGGCCGGTTGGCTCGAAGAAGCTCAAGCGGAACTTCGCGAGCTGCCACCGGCTCTTCGCGCAGAAGACAAAGCTGTCAGGTCCCTCGTTTGGGCAGCGGCGGGCGGTTACGTAACTGCGTCTCGTCTTGCGAATGACGGCTGGGATGAAAACGCAGAGTTTCGGCGCGCACCGTTTACGAGCGCTTCATTTCCAAAAGAGTTTACGGACTTCATCACGACGCAAGCGAGCACCCGAAATCTTGACAGCGATTTGGTGCGAAGCCTCATCAAACAAGAGAGCTCTTACAATGTGAAAGCAACAAGCACGTCGAATGCTTACGGCTTGATGCAGATGATTCCGCCGACGGCGCGAGAGATCGCACAAGATCTGAAAATCGGCGCTTTGAAACTTCCAGACGATATGTTTGTGCCCGAGCGCAACATTCGCATGGGGACATATTATCTCTCTCGCATGGTCTTGAAGTACCAGGGTAACGTGCCGCTCGCGCTCGCAGCTTATAACGCAGGCCCTGGGCGCATCGATAAATGGATTCGCTCGCGTCCGACGTTGAAAAATCTTGCGAGCTTAAAGTCCAGTAAGCCTGAGGACGAATTGTGGATCGATGAGTTGCCATACTCTGAGCCCTGCTTTTATGTGAAAGCGATTCTGCGCAATCTCATGCTCTATCGTTTGCTCGATAAAGGTCGGGTTGAATTGAGCGAGCCGATCTGGTCGTTCAATCAGGTAAAAGAGGGGCCAAAAAATTAAATAGTCCGTCGAAGGTTGGCCTTTCGGGGCTAACCATGTAGCCTGAATTCAATGCTATTAAAAATTCGCAACGCACTTGTTTTAAGCACACTCGCGCTAACGCTCGGGGCTTGTTCAACGCTTCCGAAATCGTTGGGAGGCTCTGGCGCAACGGCGTCAGGCCCTGTGAGCGAGAACGGTCAGCCAACTGAAGGCGACTTAGCCGACAACGGTTCCGATTTGGAAGCGCTTCCACTTGAAGTGAACAAGAACGTTCTTCAATGGATCGATTATTTCCAGGGCCGCGGTCGCCCGCATATGGAACGCTACCTCCAGCGTTCGACGCGCTACATGCCAATCATGAAGAAGATCTTGAAAGACAACGGTCTTCCTGAAGATCTGATCTACATCGCCTTGATCGAGTCGGGCTTCAGCTCGACCGCGCATTCATCTGCGTCAGCTGTCGGGTACTGGCAGTTCATCAAAGGCACAGGCAAGCGTTACAACTTGCGCATCGATAATTATATGGATGAGCGTCGCGACTTCGTGAAGTCGACTCAAGCGGCAGCAGACTATTTCAAAGG
>CAJYOV010000674.1 GCA_913776405.1 Pseudobdellovibrionaceae bacterium | reverse complement strand
CCGGTTTCCGCAAGTAAGGTCTAGGGCGCAGACACCGCAAGCGGCGAAAGCAAACTGATGCCGACGAGTTTGCCTCTCATCTGACCTGAGCAGCTGCCGGGCGGCAAAAACGAGAAAGCGCCTAATGCGTCGTAGCGCGCGCATTGGGCGACGATGCCGACGGACTCATGCTTGAGCGTCGTCTGTACCGCTAGGAAGCTCGGAACGCCGTTTGTGGGGTTTGTCCGTGTCACGAGGATCGTCACGTTCCAAGGCGCTTGTGCGAATGTCATACGAGATACGACATGATAGCCCGGCTCGGTTATTTCTTTTACCGGCAGATCGACGGCCCACTCGGCACCAACGGGTTTGGGCACAGGGCTGCAATCCGCTTCTTTCGCGATCGAGCCGTTGGCATTTGCGTCCACAGATTGGGCGTTAGGCTTGCCAGAGCTTCCGCAAAGATCGGCTGTCCAGATTTTGATCGTCCCTTTCCAAGACCGATCGGCTTTAGCGTCTGGCGAGAAAGCAAAGGCCGCGATCGCGAAAGCGATGAGAATGGCTTGAATCACTGAGCCGCCATAATCTGGATGGCGTGGTTCGCAAGGTGCGTCACAAACGAGTACTCAATGTCGACAAGTTTCGCCGAATAGCGACCGACACCGCGTGTTTTATCGCTCGGGTCGTAGACATATTCAGGCTGCTTGGAGTCGGGGTAAATTGAGTCACGAACGAAGAAGACACCGTTTGCGTTGCAAGCGCCTCGCTTTTGAACCGACGCTTCAAGATCAATCGTCGTTTGCGGGTTTTTTGCAAGGGCGGCTTTTGATTTGTAGTATTCGCGAGAGCGTTCAACAAACTTGCAACCTTCAGTCGACTTCTCATCATCAAAGCCGAGGATGACCGTTGCGTGCCAGTACCCGAAGTCGTTGTAGATAATCTGGACGGGCGCGCGATTTCGCATCAGCGCCCATTTGATCTTCTGAACCAAATCATCCGGAGCGACGCCGACATCCCACTGTGATGTTCCGGGTTCAGCAAAGAGAACGGTACGTTTGAACGTTGGCATTTTAACGCGTTCAGGGCCAGCGAGATCGCGTTGATCGATCCAGTTGAACGACTCGCCGTATTTAGCGCCGCGTTCGCCAGCTTTGGCCACGACGTAATCGCCGTCCTTCACGTTAAACCAACCCATTGTGAAGCGATAAGCCGTATTGAGCGCCACTTCCCGGATGTTGTTGAAAATGTAAACGGAGTCGGTCTTCCACTCGCGCACACCGGTCGTCGCACGTGAATCGCCGGCCGCATTCATGACCCAGCGCTCGCTGAGATCCAAGGGGCCGTCTGAGCGACGCGATTGAAGCGGGTTGAGTTTTGCGAGCCACCACTCGGCAATGCCAGTGAGGGACATGTAAAGGCAGCTACCGGCATCACGCTGATCGGGTGCAGGAAGCGCATAGGGAAGAAGATCGGTAAAGCCTGACCGAGGTGCATCCGAGGCCGAGACGATGTGTGAGAGCTGCGGGCCGTTTGGAACCGATGCCGCCCAAGTCGCGCGGCTCGGAATGCCTGAATTTTCAGCGCGCGCGGGCTCAGCGTGAGCCGCAACTGAAGTTGTAAGAAGAAGAAGTGCTGCCCCGAAAGCGGCTGTCGCCTGAGATGCAAATTTCAAAGTCATGATGGCGCCGAAGCTAGATTTTCTGGAGTCGGGTGTCTAGCAGTTTCAGCTTTCTAACAAAAGCGTAACGGGCCCATCGTTGATCAACGAGACTTCCATATGGGCTTGAAACTGACCGCCCTGGGTCGGAAGGCCGAGTTCTGCACTTTGTTTTAGCGCTCGCTCATAAAGCGGTTTAGCGTGCTCGGGGCGGGCTGCCTCAATGAAGCTGGGGCGATTGCCTTTTGAGGCATCACCCCAAAGCGTGAACTGCGAGACGATCAGGTGTGAGCCGCCAACATCGAGAAGCGACTTGTTCATCTTGCCGCTTTCATCCTCAAAAATTCGGAGATTGGAAATTTTTTTCATTAAGCGATCGACATCGGCTTCCGTGTCGCTTGCGCGAACCCCGAGAAGCGTCAAAACGCCCATTTCGATCGTGCCGACGACCGCGCCATCAACGGTGACGCTGGCGCGTTTGACTCTTTGAACGACGGCTCTCACGGCGCCTCGCAGAAGGGATCGATCACCTTGGGCTCAGTCATCCGACCTTTTGCAAAGTTCCAGACGAATTGATGTGACCAAGCCACGCAGCGAATCGCTCTAGAAGCATCAATGTTTGCGCCTGACTTCGTCGTTGATGTCGGTAGGTCGATCTTTTTGAAAAGGCATGTTCGGAACTCGAGGCTTGCGTTTTGAGCTTCGCCTTCGCCTTTTCCCGAGCCCATGATCAGAAATCCCGTACCGGGAAGATCCGTAGCGAAGACCGCACCATGCGTGGGCTTTTCTTGGCCGTAGTATTTAGTGGTCTCAGCATCGAGAGATTTTGGATCCTTAATCCAGCGCAAGAGAGCGTGCCGGCCGAACGTTTCATAGTTCGTATAAATCGGGTCGGCTGAATCCGAGTCGATTTCCCAGTCGCGATGTTGGAATGGAACGTTTTGCCCGAAATGATTTCGCGAAATCGAACGACTTCTCGTGACCTTTCCGTTCTGCGCTTTTGAATGAAACATGCAGCCTTTGATCCATTGAACGATCGCGAAGTCTTCGATCCGATCGGGTGTTTCCGCATCGTAGAAGAAGCGGGTGTCCGTGAGATAGTTCGACTGGTTCTTCGGTAAACCAGTCAAGTCGACCTTCTTTTTCAGTTCCTGAAAAATGATCCTCGGCTGATCGGGCGAGCCGGCGGGGAAGGTTTCGGTGCGTTCAGAGACGAGCGTGATCGAGTCGGCGCGCGCGGCATCCGGCGTGAGCGTGAACCCGACGACGACACCGATGTTGAGAGAGACAAGAAGGGTTAAAAGCGAGCGAGGGTCGAACAGCTTTTTCTTCATGAGTGTCATCAGAACGCAGCCCGCTGCTGCTGGCATTCTGCGCCGCATCCGAAGTCGGGAAAAGGCTTGCCCTCCCTTCGGCCCCGACTAACGTAGAGGTGGGCAAATAGACTCGAACCGCGGATCCAAAGAGGGATCTTATCGAGTGATTTAAAGATTTAAGGATTTAAGATGGATTTGAATCTGAAAGCTTTGGTGCGTGCGACTGTGTTCTCGCTCATGCTCTCTTCGATCGTTGGGCTTGCAGCTGAAGCGAAACCGCTCAGCCCCATCACGGTTGAAGATCAGGCCCAGCGTCTGAGCGAACTTCAGCACCTTCCCTGGAACGGCAAATCGACCACTCACGATGTCACGCGCGATAGCGAGTGCTGGTACTCAAAAGAAAAGATCGAAGTCTGGGACCCAGTGACGAAGCAAGGGCTTCGTTACACGGTCGACGTTCGTCGTCCGGTGGTGAATTACAAAGTACCGGTGGTCTTGATCATCCCGACGATCGAAGGCACGCACGACATGCTCGAACCGCATGTTGCGGCAAAGCTTTGTTCTGCGAAAATGGCAAGCATCATCGCGAACATTAACGATACGAACCAGCCCGCAACTTATCCGTCGTGGGGGATGGAAGATCAGAAAAATCGTCGCGCGATTTTAGCGCTCAAGACATTTATCGACTGGGCTGAGAAGGTTCCAATGTTCGATAAGTCGAAGATCGGCATGATGGGTCTCAGCCTCGGTGGTATCACAACGGGTCTGATGACGGGCCTCGAGCCCCGGTTGAAGGCAGCCGTCACGGTCGTCGGCGGTGGCAACATGCCTTACATTTTGACTGTAACCGATGAATCACGTCTGACAACACTGCGTGATCGCCGCATGCAAGCGGCGAATCTCCCGAATCTAAACGCCTACGAAGACGCCCTTCGAAACACGATCAAGTATGATCCGGTGTACTTCGCAAATCGCGCTCGCCGTGCAAACATCTTGATGGTCATGGCCGAGAGCGATGTGAAAGTGCCGTACTCGGCGCAACGAGAGTTATTCAACGCATACGGCGGTCCGAACGGTTTGACGTTCACGGGTGGCCACGTACAGACGATCGTAACGCTTGCGTATCTTTACATGGACCGCGTGACGGACTTCTTCAATCAGAAATTTAATGCGAAGTTCGTAGATGATGATCTCATTGATCAGCCGGTCACCTACGAAGAAGTGAACCTCGATCAACTTGGTCTTTGATTTAGCGTTAAGTCGTACGTCACGACTTGACCGCGCGTTTCTTCGATACCGACTGAAAGAGTGCGAATCAGTTGAACGCCCGGCGCCTGCGATTTGCGAAGGCGTGCGGCAAATTCGTTTGCGAAGTAACGAGCGAGTTCTTCGCTCGTGATATTCACTACCGGTAAGAGTGCCGTGTCGACAGCGGGGAACGAATAAGATTTATCGCCGAACGTGACGCCCACTTGCGGGCCTTCGAGTTTCAATTTCAAATATTTCGAGTTTTCAGGAAGAAGAACGCGCTCGTCGAGATCGTCGGCAATTGCACGCAGAATCGGCTTTACGAGGTTGAAGTCGAAGGCCATTCCAAGTTCGGGATCGATGCCGGCGAGCTCGATTTCGACCGAGACATAGTAGTTATGGCCGTGGAGGTTTTCAGCGCGGCCGGGGCCAAAGATAGTGAAATGCGAGCAGCTGAATTTGAAGTTCTCTTTGGCTAAGCGAATGCGAAACATAAAACCTCTAGCGAGCGCGAGCTGATTTCAGCTTCGGCGAAGGTGCGCGTAACGACGGAGCACGGAAAGTCGTCGGCGACAGCATTCGAACCTCGAAGTCGTCGGTCTTTCGCGCCATCGAAGAAAAATAGAGGCTTTGTGGGTCCCAAGCAAATGCATTCGGTAGATTTACGAGGCGAGCCAGATCCGGCCAAAGATTCGTTCGGAAGTAGAGAGCCGTATCGAGAAATCCGAGCGCGCTTTGCGGATTCAGTCGATGCTCGTGTTCAAGAGCGAGTTTGGCCCCTTGAAATTCGACATGATCCATCTTGCCTAAGAGATACGGGTACGCGAAGTCGATGGCTTTTGCGAGCGGCGTCCCGATTTTCGGTAGTCCATCTTGAGCGTGAAGCTGCGCGCGATTTAAGAGAACTGAGATACGCAACAACGCCTGTATGTGCTCAGCATGTTTTCGGATGGAGTGAGTCGATTGGTACGTCGTCGTCGAGCCGTCGGCGACGATCGAGGCCGTCACGTGTGCTGGAAGATTGGTCGTGACGTAATTCTGAAGATTGGCATTTCCCGTCGCGAAACCAATCAAAGCCATCGTTTTCAAATGCTGAGCGAAATAGAGATCGTTCGTTTTTGGGTGATTCAGAAGCTCTGACACTTGGCGGTCCGCGAGCGTGAACAGCCACGTGTCAACGAGCTTTCTTTGCTCGATCGGGAGCGTCGACTGAAGAAGCGCGTACGCTTCAATGACGGGTTCAAGCTCGGCGTCGGAAGCGGCATCCCCAAGTGGGATGTAGGTCTTTGCCCAAATAAGAATCGCGTTACGAAGTCTTTTTGCGAGTTCCGGGTCGCCTGAGACAACCGCGCTCATCACGAGAGTCCGAAGTTTCTGGAGTTCAATGCGCGCGGAAATCGAATCAACGTCGGTCGTGGGCGTTTCACTAAACGTTGAAATCGCACGAAGAGGTTTCGTTGCCTCACGAGCTTCTTGAGCTCTCCAATTTTGAAGAAGGCTTTTGAGCTGAACGTCTCGTTTGGCGAGATCACGCAGACGAGAGATTTCTGAAGCGTCGAGTGCAATCACCGCAGAGTCGCGAGTGACGGCGGTAATGGCTTGAACGCCAGCCGGCTGCTCTGAGAACTTAATCAGAGGGTGAAGTGCAGATTGCAAGCGTGCGAGTTTTGCGGCCGGCGATTCTTGTTTGAGTGGCAGCTTCTGCACAACCGGTTGCGATGTTGCAGACGGCGCAGGCGTAGGTGTCGCGGTCGAGCTCGGTTGCGCGGTGCCGGCCGCCGCAGGCTCACGCAGGCCCTGCGTTTCAGGGCTGGCGCCAGCGCTTTGCGCTGCTGGGCCGACCGCTTTCGCGGCCGCGTTTTGCGTTACGGGGGCATAGCCCGCGTTCT
>CAJYOV010000673.1 GCA_913776405.1 Pseudobdellovibrionaceae bacterium | reverse complement strand
AGCTTTCGCTGAATTCTGTGGCGATGACCCAATCGTTGCGCATAACTCTGCCTTCGATGCGCAATTCTTGATCGCGGATATCAAAAAACTCGAGATGGCGGCTCCCCGTGGCATCATCCTCGACACGCTTCCGATAGCGCGCAAAGTTTATCCAGGTCTTGCGAACTACAAGCTAGGCACTCTCGTTCAACACCTTGGCATTCCTTCGACGAATTTCCACCGCGCCGAAGAAGACGCCGCTTACTGCGGCCAAGTTTTTCACAAGATGATCGTGCGACTGTCACCGTCGGGCGTCGAACCCACGATGGAGACGCTCATCGGCCTAACAGGCAAGCCTGAGCAACGATTCCCACAAATTGAAAAAAGCATGAAGCAGTTAGGCCTCCTGTAACGTTAAGAATCTGCTCCACAGATTCCGCGCGGGCCGCGCATGAGACGTTAAGAATCTGCTCCACAGATTCCGCGCGGGCCACGCATGTTACATGCGGGCTTTGTGGGCGAGCGGCATGCGGCGACCGCGGCCGAAGGCGTGACCTGAGATTTTGAGAATGGGTGCTGCTTGCCAGCGCTTGAACTCGGTCTTTGCGAGCACACCAACGAGCCACTTCTCAGTTTTTGTGCGTGCGGGCTTTTGATACTCAACCAAATTCTGAACCGCGCGATCGAGGTCGTCGTAAGGCGGCAGCGAATCCTGATCTTTTTGATCGGGTCTCAGTTCCGCGCTCGGTGCGCGATCAATGATCTCGACCGGTATAACTTCACGTTCGCGATTGTAGTGACGAGCGAGCGCGTAGACTTGGCCTTTAAGCAGATCACCGAGTGGTGCAAGGCCGCCGCACATGTCACCGTATAAGGTCGAGTAGCCTGTCGCGTATTCGCTTTTGTTTCCGGTTGTGAGAAGCATCGAGTTCTCTTTATTCGAGAGCGCCATCATCATGAGACCGCGTAAGCGCGACTGCATGTTTTCGTTTACGACGTTAAACTCGAACTCGCCTACGCTCGACTGAAATGAATTGAGAACGGCTTCGTAACTTTGAGTGATCGGAAGGTTGAAGCAGCGAATCCCTAAGTTCTTCGCCAAGTCCTCTGAAAGAGTTTTGCTCTTACCCTCATTGAACGGACCAGGCATGGTGACACCTGTGACGGCATCGGCGCCAAGCGCATCGACCGCAAGAGCTGCGACAACGGCTGAGTCGATGCCGCCCGAAAGACCGAGGTGAACTTTTGAAAATCCGGTTTTCTGAGCGTAATCGCGAATACCAAGAACGAGCGCTTGTTTCATGCGCTCTATCTGATCGAGATCCGCCGGTTGAAGTTCACCTTTCATCTCGCTGAAATCGACAATGCCGAGATCTTCCTGGAAAGAATGGTTGCGTGCGATTTCTTTGCCGTTTTTATCGACCGCGAAACTGCCGCCGTCGAACACAACTTCGTCTTGGCCGCCGACGAGATTTACGTAAGCCATTGGCGCTTTGAAGTTCTTTGCGGTGAGGCTCACGACTGAACGACGATCTTTATACTTCGCGAGTGTAAACGGCGAAGCGCTCATGTTGAGTACGAGATCGACCTTTTCTTTTTTAAGCGCGACTAACGGATTTTCGAGGTAGTTCGTCGGGTGCTCAGGCAACTCCCAACCCCAGATGTCTTCGCAAATGGTAAGAAGAATGCGCTTGCCGTTGAGCTTAAAGAAGCCGTTTGCGATGCGGCCCTTCTCAATGTGGCGTGCCTCATCGAAGACGTCGTACGTCGGCAATAATTCCTTATGGAAGAACTTCGGCTTCTTACCTTTGATTAAAAGAGCCGCCGAGTTGTAGTGCGGTTTGCCTTTTTTCTTCCCGGTTCGTGTGATTAGCCCGCACAGGACAGCAATACCTTCAGGGAGTTGCTTTTGAAGTTTTTCGAATTCTTTGAGTTGGTCGTCGATGATCGACGGTCGCTCCAAAAGATCGTTGGGCAAGTAGCCCATGATCGATAACTCGGGGAAAACAACGAGGTCGCACTTTTGAGCCAGAGCGCGACGAGTGAAGGAGACCATCTTTTCACGGTTACCCGCGAAATCGCCTAAAGTTGCATTAATTTGAGCTAAGCCTACACGCATGGTGCAGGCATTCTATTAAGGGCGGTCGGTTGGGTGCAAGGTGATTGGCGCGAACGTCTTTTGACGAAGGCGGTCGTGAAGCGAGATCGGTTGAAAACGATCCGTCACGCGAACGCGTTTGCTGTAGCCGTCTGTGTATTTGTGCCAAAACTCGATCGAACGCTCCGGGTATTTCCAACAGTAGTAGCCGTCGCCCGAGTCGAAATCGGCAATCCAAAGGCCTTTTGGCAAAGCCCCGAGTTTCTGAACCTTATTTTGCCATTCTTGGATGAGCGAATTGACTTGGGTTTCAAGCGACGCTGTCAAAGCCTCATTGCCTGGTGGCAGTGTATCGAGGCGTTCAATTAAGGCCTCGACGCGCTCGCTGTATGTCTTTGTAATTCTAAAAACAACGGAGAGAAGAGCCTGCGCTTCTTCGAGCGAAAAGACGCTCTTCCGATTGATTTCGATGACGTGATCGATGCGATCCATCCCCACTCTTAAGTCCCCCGCTGAAGTGGGCCGACATAACCATAGAGATTTTAAGATTGGTAACGGAAAAGCCCACCCTGTACGGGCGGTGAAATGATTTTACCGGACCAGAGCGTTATTTTTCGGCGCTTTTTGAAATTTGCAGAATCTGGCCACCGAAGAAGATGAAAATCAGCACCACGATGCCGGCGATCAGAATGATCCGAATGAATTTCCCGAGGGAAAACCCTTCGTCGTTGTCTGCACCGATACTTGCTGGCTTACGAGACGTATCTACGGAAACTTTTTTAGGCTTGAGACTTCCGCCGCCCTCTTCTTTTGCCACGGTTGTCGAAGGCGCGGTGAGGGCCTGATCTTCTTCCGACCGCTGCCCCTCGTATCCGAATGAACGATCCAGTGCGGTCCGTCTCCGTCGACCGCCATTGTCGCCACCGTTACCTGTAGAATCGACGGAACC
>CAJYOV010000672.1 GCA_913776405.1 Pseudobdellovibrionaceae bacterium | reverse complement strand
TGTCTTACGGTGCTAACCAAGAACTTCAAATCAGCTCTGGCGACGACCAGTACGAGGGCCAAGTCGACGGCACATGGTCACTCAAATTGAAGACTCAAGCGGATTGGATGAAAGCAACGCCAGCGGTTACTGCGAAAACGACGAAGAATGCAGAAGGCGCGACAGTCATCACGATTCGCATGATTCAAGCGCAAGGCATGGGCCCAGTTGGCATTCAGTATGTGCTGACGGACCTCTATTCAGATACCCCGACACTTGAAAAATACGCGATCGGTGGTTTCGCTGGCGGATCGAAAGTCGGCACTTACAACTGCATAAGCGCCATCGACTAAATCGAGAACAAACGGCTACACTCTCGCAAGTAAGCCGTTTAGCCCTCGAGTTGGCGGCGCCCAATGTCCGATCTCAAGACAAGGGCGTCGCTTTTCACTTCGTTCGCAATTTCGTAAGCAGCGTCGATCGCTTCACGCAATGAGGCGCCGATCCCGACCGCGTTCAAAACGCGCCCGCCATTCGTTTGCCAATCCGTAGACCGATGCCCTGTCGCCGAGCGCGCACTGCCCGCGTGAAGTAAATAACGGCTCGCAGACGCTTCACCTGGAAGAGTCATTGCCGCACCCTTTACGGGCGTATCCGGATACCCCTTCGCTGCGAGTACAACACAGGCCGCTGAAAGCGGCTTCCATTTCAGATCGATTAACCGGCCGGCAGCGAGCTCGCTAAACACGACAGCCCAGTCGCCATCGAGGAGAGGCAGGATCACTTGCGTTTCAGGATCTCCGAACCGCGTGTTGTATTCCAGAACGCTTGGGCCCTCTGGCGTAATCATCAAGCCAATGAACAGGACACCTCGGAACATGAAACCACGTTTTTGAAGATGACGAACGGAACGCTCAACCACGTCGCTATCAATGCGAGCACGAAGGGCGGCGTCGATCTCAATCGGCGCAACCACACCCATGCCCCCTGTGTTCGGCCCCTCATCGTTATCTAAGAGTCGCTTATGATCTTGCGCTAAGATTAGCGGACGCGAATCGCTACCGTTAGTAAGAACCAGATAACTGATCTCGTAGCCTGGCGAGAATTCTTCCAGCAACGCGGAAGAGCCTGCTGAACCGAGAATTTTAGATTCGAAGAGGTCGCGTGCCGCTTTCTCTAAATCCGCTTCACTCTTACAAATGAAAACACCTTTACCGGCCGCCAGCCCGTCCGCCTTCAGAACAAAAGGCGGCGCAAAATTTTTGGCAGCTTTCAAAGTTTCGGCAACTGTCGAAACGACAAAGTGTCGCGCGGTCGGAACACCCGCTTCGACCATGAACTCTTTCGAGAAGATCTTGCTACTTTCCAAGCGTGCTGCTTCACGAGAGGGCGCAACGACTTGGACATTATTCGCTCTCAAAAAATCTGAGAGACCGGCTTCCAGCGGGATTTCAGGGCCAATCACCACGAGGTCGATTGAAGATTCGCGGATCACACCAAGAACAGCGTCGAAGTTTTTCCAGTCGATGTTGTGGCACTTTGCATCGAGAGCGATGCCGTCGCTTCCCGGCAACGCATGGACAGCTTGCACCGTGGCACTCTGACGGAGTGCGCGAACGAGCGCGTGTTCGCGACCACCTTGACCAATGACTAGGACATGTTTCGCTACGTCGACTGAAGCGCTCATAGGATGTGAACTCCTCCCTGAGGGAAACACAGCAGGTACACTGCGAGCGACTCCGAATTTCTCACGCTCCGAAGCGAGCCGTCACGCGAATTGACCGCATTGCCCTCGCGCATCTAGCATTAACACTCGAAAGACTTCGCTGCCGATTCGAGCTCGAATTGAAAGCTCCATTTGTCCAAGAGGCTTTAGATGAAAAAACCTGCCACGCTCAATACCTCTCCAGAAACAACGATCGTCGTCGTCGGCGGCAAACGCACACCGTTCGGCGCCTTTGGCGGCGGCTTAAAGGATGTCGGCGCAACACAGCTTGCGGTTGCGGCTGGTCGCGCAGCTCTCGAACAAGCAAAGGTCCCGGCAGCGGATGTGCAGCATGTTGTTCTTGGTAATGTCGTTCAATCTGGTGCTGACGCGGCCTACGTCCCTCGTCACGTCGGTTTACACTTAGGCGTTCCGGTAAACGTCGGTGCACTTGGCCTAAACCGTCTCTGCGGCTCAGGCTTCCAGGCTTGGGTCACGGCTGCGCAAATGATTCTGACTGGCGAAGCTGATATCGTTCTCGCTGGCGGTGTCGAGCAAATGTCGCAGATTCCGTATGTTCTTCGGGGCGCGCGCTTTGAAGGCTTCCGCATGGGCAATGCTCCGGTCGAAGATTACATGACAAGCGCCCTTACGGACGCTTACGCAGGCACACCGATGGCAATCACGGCCGAAAACCTCGCGGAGAAATATTCGATCTCGCGTGATGCCTGTGACGAATACTCGATGGTTTCGCAAAGCCGTTACACGAAGGCGCTCGCGAACAATGCATTCGAGATCGAAATGACTTCAGTCACCGTCCCTACGAAAAAAGGCGACGTTGTTATTTCAAAAGACGAACATCCGAAGCCGGATGTGACACTCGAGAAAGTAAAGACACTCAAGCCACTCTTCAAAAAAGACGGCACGGTCACGGCCGCGACCGCTTCAGGTATCGTCGACGGCGCTGCGATGACTGTCCTCATGACAGAGGCAGAAGCAAAACGCCGCGGTCTCAAGCCACTCGCGAAACTTATTTCTTGGGCTTCGGTCGGTTGCGAACCGAAGATCATGGGCATCGGTCCAGCGGGCGCCATTCGCGAAGCGCTCACGATGGCAAACATGAAGCTCGATCAAATGGATCTTGTCGAAGTGAATGAAGCTTTCGCCGCTCAGTACTTGTCCGTTGAAAAAGAGTTGGGCTTGAATCGCGAGAAGACAAACGTAAACGGTGGCGCAATCGCCGTTGGTCACCCGCTCGGCGCATCGGGCACGCGCATCATGAATCACTTGGTCTACGAACTTCAACGCCGCAACGGAAAATACGCTGTGGGCAGTGCGTGCATTGGCGGCGGTCAGGGCATCGCGATTATCATCGAGAAAATGTAAGGACGACTCCATGCCGATTGAAAGTACAGAAAGCAGTTTCAAACTTCAGGATCGCACAGCGCTCATCACGGGCCCGTGCAACAGCTTCAACCAGGCGATCGCCGTAAAGCTCACGCAGCTTGGCGCAAACGTCGCCCTCGTCGATCGTAACATCGAGCGTACACAGCGATTCGCAGCACAGCTTACAGACACGCGTGAGATCAACGAACGCTATGGTCGTGCGGCTGCGATACAAGCCGATCTCTCAAAGCCCCACCATGTTCAAGACGCGATCTCGCGTTCGGCGGAAGCATTCGGTGGCATCGACATTTACATCGACGGCTTAATGACGACCGACGTGAAAAGATTCAAAGAGCCTTCAGCTCTCGAAGATCTTGATCGCGTGATCGACGTCAACCTGCGCGCTCCGCTTCTGATGACTCATGGAATTCTTCGTTTCCTCGAAGGTCGTAAGCGCGGTCGAATCATCTATCTCATGCACGACATCGTTCGACTTGGTCTGCCAGCAAACGGGCTTATGGCTCTCAGCCGCACGGGTCTTTCAGCGTTCGCAAGGACTCTGTCTCGCGAAGTCGCTGAAAGTAACGTCACTGTGAATTGCGTAGCTGTTGGGGTAACTGAAGAATTCCTCCTTGGCCAAACTCCAGGCGATGCTCCAAAAGGGTCGATCCAAGAGGCCGCGAAACTTTTAACGTCGCAGTATCCAACGGCTCAATTGATGGAGCCGGAGCGTATCGCAAACACAGTCGCCTTTCTCGCAAGCCCACTCGGCGCAGGCGTAACAGGTCAGACAATCGCCGTGAGCCAAGGTTTAAGCTTTTTGTCATGAAACCTTTCGAAGCGCCTGACTTTATGCAGATCGATGAGCTCCTCACCAGCGAGGAGCTCCAAGTTCGCAACTCCGTTCGCGAATTTGTCTCGAAAGAAATTTTGCCGATCGTTGACGATTGCTTCGTAAAGGATCGATTCCCGAAAGAGCTGATCCCGGGTCTTGCAGAACTCGGCGTCTTCGGCCCGACGATCGAAGGCTACGGCTGCGCAAGTCTCAACTCGACATCGTACGGATTGATCATGCAAGAACTCGAGCGAGGTGATTCGGGCTTGCGAAGTTTTGTGAGTGTTCAGAGTTCGCTCTGCATGCATCCGATCCACGCCTATGGGACGGATGAACAAAAGAACAAATACCTCCCGAAGATGGCTAAAGGTGAACTCATCGGTTGCTTCGGCCTCACGGAGCCAGACTTCGGCTCCAATCCAGCAGGCATGGCAACGACC
>CAJYOV010000671.1 GCA_913776405.1 Pseudobdellovibrionaceae bacterium | reverse complement strand
GGCAGCGCCCGCGGCGACAGTCCCTTTTTTATTCGGGTTCTTTTGAACTTTGAATTTTGGCAGTGCCGGCTCTTCGGCCGCAGGCTCGGCCTGAGACTCAGAAAGGCCCACTAGCGCGAATGCCGGGGCAGGGTCGCCGCCAAGTGCACCGAAATAAATCGCGCCACCAAGGAGAGGCATGAGGGCTATTAAGCCCAAGATTTTTCCAAGCGAGCCTGCGCCTGCACGCGACGAGCCGCCTGCCGCCATTTGCGCGGCGACGACCGGACTGAGGCCCGTGTTTTCGAAACGGGGTGGAGGTCGAATGCCAGTCACTTGCGTGCGCTCGAGAAAACCGGAATGGTCATCCCAAGAGGCGACGGTTTTGTCGCTCCAGTCTTCTTTTCTCAAAGGTGTCGTCGGTATGAGGCTTGAGTTGCGCTCAGCCATCTCACCGGCGTCTGATTTGCCGATTTTAAATTTAGATCCCACGCTAGGGCTTAACGGCTAAACGCGAACGCCGCTTGACGTTTGGAGGTCTAGTTCGTGCGACAAAAGTCCGTTTCACTCTGAGATCACAAAAGTTTCGCCGAAGAGCGTCCGAAGAGCTTGGTAATCTGTCGATAAATTATCCAATTCAAATTTCGTAGAGGGACCTATGAAGAAGAAGAGTGCAGCGGTTGTGGTGGTAGCGTTGGGCGTTTTGCCTTTCTACGCATGTTCGAATTCGGAACAAGCAGCGTATATGGAGCGCCCGTCGATCGAAGCGAACGCACTCGAAGCGGAACAAGCCGAGCAAGAGTTCGCTGAACTCGCAGCAAAAGAAGCTGCTGGCGAAGACACTCACGTCCAAGGCAAAGCCGAGAAAAAAGCTCTCACGAAATCTGAAAAGAAGTCTGCGAAGACAGAAACGTCTGTCGCAAAACACGACGCTCCGAAAGCTGAAAAGAAAAAGCCAGCTCACGATCCGGGTCATAAGGCAGAGACGGTGAAGGCGGTTGCAAAAGTTCAGAAGCAGGAAGCGCCAAAGCACGAAGCGCCGAAACACGAAGCGCCGACGAAAGCCGTTGCGGCACACCCTGTGGAGTCGAACGTGACTCGCAAGCCCGCGTCGGTTCACCAAACGGGCGCAACGTCGTCTGTATGGGTTGTTCAACTCGGCGCTTTCCGCGTGAAAGAGAATGCTGAAAAACTCACAGCAAAACTTAAGACAAACGGTTACCCGGTCATGATGCGCGCGATGAATCACTCGAAAAACGGTGAGCTCTTCGTTGTGTCTTTGGAGCCGACGCCAAACAAATCTGAAGCTCAGAAATGGCAACAAGAACTGAAGACAAAATCGTTCGACACCAACCTCGTTTTCCGTAAGGACTAATTCCGTAGGGCCTAACGACGTCGCGGGTCAAATCGACTTGAAATGAATTGAATTGGATTGGATCAGGCACCCCAGGGTCAAACCTTGGGGTGTTTGCGTTTTAAGACCCACTGTGCGACCTTGAGCCATGGGTCTAACACGTCGCTCACCAGACACGCCTGTCACGCTTATTTCTGGCTTCAAAAACTCAGGTAAATCGACCGTGATCGAGCATCTTCTTAAAGAAGCTCGCTCGCTGCGTCTCGCAGTTCTTGAAGACGACGGTGAAAAAGACATCTTCAGCGAAATCGAAGAAGCGAGCAGTCTTCATGCCTCAGACGCACTCATGATCGAATGTGCCGCAAATCTCGAGCCCTTTTTCGTGGCCGAGCACCTCGTCGACGGCGACGAAGAGTCACCGCCACCCGAAGGCATTCGCGTCGATACACTCGTGACGGTTGTCGATGCCAGCACGTTCCTCGCAGACCTTCAGTCCGGCGCAGATGTTCGCGAGCGCGAACTTGCCTTCGACGAAGACGATGACCGTATGGTGTCTGAATTGTTGATCGAACAAATCGAATTTGCAGACGTCTTAGTGCTCAACAAAACAGATCTCGTTCCGACGGAGCGGGCTGACGAACTTGAAAGCCTCCTTGGTCGCTTGAACCCGCGCGCGCGAATTCTTCGCACTGAGTTTGGAAGGGTGCCGCCGGGTGATTTAATCAGCACGCATGCCTTCGACGTCGAAGAAACCGATGACGGCGCGGGCTGGCTCGCGGAACTCTCGAACGAGTTCTCTGAAAACGAGGGCGCGTTCGGCGTTTCAAGTTTTACATTTATCGAGCGCAGACCATTCCATCCGCTTCGTT
>CAJYOV010000670.1 GCA_913776405.1 Pseudobdellovibrionaceae bacterium | reverse complement strand
ATTATGGCATCACCTTACAACTCAACAGATCAGACGAACTCTCGCCCGTCTGTAACCAGCACACAATCTGGCACACAAATCTCAGAGGCTGCGCCGACACAAGCTGCCTCTGGCCTCGACGTTTTGAAAGGCTCGCTGACTGGTGCGTTCGATCAAATCGTAAAAGAGATCGAGCCACAGATTAACGAGTATGCGACTCAGTTCGCACACCAAGCGGTCGCGAAGTCAGGAGACATCGGTCGCCAAGCGCTCAAGCGCGTTCAATCGCAGTCTTGGGGCCGTATCGCGTTTGCTGGCGCTTTGATTGTCGGTGCGGTAGCTCTTCTCGGGTACCAAGCCGCAGAAATCGCGAGCGAAAACGAGTCGCTTCACTAAGACAAATTAGGTTAGCCGAAGCTATTTGAGCTAAGTCGATCAACGCGGTCCCGAAGGGCCGCGTTTTTTTCAGAAGTTCAGTTTAACCAGGTGACGTTCGACTTCCAAGACAGGTGACTTCAGAGGCTCGACCACGGGCGCGAGACCTTTAAACTTCTTCTTCGCGAGAGCGAGCTCTTCTTCGATTTTTTCAAGGCGTGCCTTTAACAGAAAGTACCGGCTTTCACGCGCGAAATAGGTACGACTCATATCTAAAATTACGTCGATCGGTTTAAAGCCTCGAGCTGTCACGAGATCGACGTCTTTCAGATCTTGCGGAATCTCGCCCGCCACGTCGAGATTTGGAGCCACCACTTTGCAGCGCTCGAGAAACTCCTGCTTCTTAGGGCTTTTCTCAAAAAGTCGGAACGAAACTTCTGGAAATTGAATCGCGTAAATCACAGCCGGAAGCCCGCCGCCCGATCCGAAGTCGGCTACGACCTTCGCATCTGTCGGGAATCGAGACAGCGGCAGCAAGCTATCGATCACGTGATTGTCGATCAGCTCCTCGAACGTCATCTTACGGCTGATCAAATTGAGTTCTTCGTTGGCTGCCCACAAGAGTTCGACATAGTAACGAAGCTTCGGAAGACGTGCTTTCGAGAAGCCTAGGTCCACCATGAGAGACGATTGTTTGTCGAAGTAAGCTAGCGCGCTCAAAAGAGACCTCGTGATTCAAAAGCGTGGCTTTAAGAACCCGCACTTTATCTCAACGCTTCGTTTCGAGGTAGCTGAAAGCGCTTAAACGCGGCCCGAAAGAAACTGTTGGACGTCCTTCGAGTAGCCGCTTACGGCTGAAGTCTCGATCGGTTTGCACGAAAGGCCTTCCGCTTCATCGCCAAGAAGGTCTTTGATCGAAGACGGCGATTTCACTATGAGGCCCGAACTGAATTGGATCACATCAGCCCCTGCCGATTTCAATTTCGAGATGAGCGTGTTCTGCTCTTGAGCCGCGTTCATGCCCAGTGTGACTTCATAGTATTTCATTGCTCACTCCTCAATTTACGCCGAGAGCCTTGCGCATGCCGCTTTCGCTTGGGAACGTCAACGCGAAGCCGATCAGCGCGACCGCCGCGAATGGCAAAATCAAATTCGGGTCGGCGTTCGTCAGACTTAAGATCAACCCGTAGAGGGTCACGCTTTCAAGTAACGCCCAACGAACGATCATCATCGTTGTTGCAATCGGCGCAAGCTTTTCAAGCGAAACGCGTTCGCCCGTCTGTGCAAGCTTTGAAACTTGCGCGTTCACAAGCAGCTTTGGAAGAAAGACCGCCATCAAAACCGAGATCACCGCAAGACCCGCGAACATAGGCACGGGCAGACCGTAGACTCCTGGCGCTGTTGCCGCATCGGCCGCGACAGCCGGTGCTACCGAGGCCTGCCCGCCAAGGGTGGCGGTTCTCGCGATGATCACGAAGATCGCTTGAGTGGACATCATGGCCGCCCAAAGAATCAGAAGAACGGTCAATGGATTCGCTTTAGGCTTCGATTGCGCGCCAGGCATTTGTTGTTGCATGAACTCACGATGCCAAAAGCTTTGAGCGCGTACAAGCCTTCAGCAAGTTCAGGAAGAAACGCTCGTCGCGATCTAGACCTTTTTTAACCCCGCCCTTTTCCGGGCGCAGTCGGTAAAGAAGACCCGCTTCGTGGCTCGCTGGAATCGACGGATGAATGTAGCTCTTCTTGCAAACGGCGACCGTATTGCCCAGAAGTTCAGCCGTTTCTTTCACAGCCGCTACGAAATTCCGTTTCGACTTCGTCTGTGAATCGCAAGGACCGAGACCGAAGAGTGTCTTCGCCGCGCACACGCTGCCACCCCAGGTGCGGAAGTCTTTAGCCGTGAAACCCTCTCCCGTGATCTCGCGAATGTAGTCGTTCACATCTTGCGACCCGATATCGATCAACTCACCGGCTTCATTTTTGTAACCGAAGAGCTCTTGGCCCGGAAGGTCCTGGCATTTCTTCACGATCTTCGCGACAACGGGGTCGACAAGTTCAATATCATGTTCTTTGCCCGACTTTCCGCGGAAGTGAAATTCGACTTTCGAACCGCGCACTTTTACGTGTTTATGCTTCATCGTCGTTAAGCCAAACGAATCGTTCTTTTTAGCATACTCTGCGTTCCCGATCCGGATCATCGTGTGATCCATAATCGAAATCACGGCAGCGAGAACTTTGTTCTTCGGTAGGCCCGACAGCTTCAAGTCGCTCTTTACGCGCTTCCGGATCGCCGGCAAAACTTCGCCGAAGTGTTTCATGCGCGTGTACTTCGTCTCGTCACGGAATTTACGCCAGTCCGGATGGTAGATATATTGTTTGCGACCACGCTGATCGCGACCGGTGCACTGGATGTGGCCGTTTGACTGAACGCAGATCCAAACTTGAGTCCACGCCGGCGGAATTTTCAAACTGTTGATGCGTTCACGGATTTTTTTGTCCGCGATCGTCTTCCCTTTGATGTCGATGTAAGCGAAACCGCCGCCCGCTTTTTTTCGCGATAGGCCAGGCTTTGTGTCGGTCACGTAGCGAAGGCCAGCCGCTTCCGCAGCTTCCATCGCTTGAACGACCGAAGGCGCAGGC
>CAJYOV010000669.1 GCA_913776405.1 Pseudobdellovibrionaceae bacterium | reverse complement strand
CTTATATTTTTCAAGGTTGGTCGAAGCGGTGCTCTGCCCGCCTTTTGCAATCAGAATGAATTTGCCCGATCCCAAACGGATAAACGTATCGACAGAGACAATTTCTCGAGAGAGAAACTGCTCAATTGGAATCGGCTGAAGTTGATGGTTTTTACCATCGGACAAACTCATGCTTCTCTCTTCGGAACCACGAGTTTTGGTCTAAACGGCTCCCCGGCCGGGAAGCCCAGAAACAGGACCTGTTCAAGACCTTCGGACGGTCAAGTGAGGGCCCTTAGCTATCGTAAACGACGCGTACGTTTTCCATGTAATCGGTCATCTCGTTGAGAATCTGATCGACGTCGCCGCCGTCTTCACGCTCACCGGCCTCTTCGAGGCTGCGGCTCAACGTTTCGAGATGGACGAAACCGTAAGGTCGGCAAATGCCTTTCCATGTGTGGGCCATACGGCGAATGAATTCGTAGTCGCCTTTCGCGCGCGCGCTTTTTAGCTCGACGAGTTCATTTTTACGATTCTCTTGAAACGACGGAATGAGATCGGCGAGATCCGGATCAGGGCGCACGACCCACGTTGTTGGGGAAGTCGATTTCAAAGTTTCACCTGCCTGTGCACCAGTTTGATTTTGCATACTCGCCTCCGATTGACGTCTCTAAGATCGAATATCGGAGCGCAGATTGTCCATTAGTATTATGAGCACAAATGTCGTGACAGACGGATTCAGGTTGAATGTGAAGAAACCGGAGACACTAAAGCAGGTAAACCCGATTTATATGTCTCACGAGGGCAAATCAGGTGTTACTTGCGCAGTACGCTCGTTTTGAGACGGCCGGAATCTCTTGCAGAGATTGTGTTGAAATTTAAACATCCACGCAAAACCATCTACAAATGAAGCGGTGCCTGGGTCCTGAAATCACCCTTATTCTACTGATTCTGTCACGGAAGCCTTGCTGGCATGGGAAAAGCGGGGCTATAAACGTTCCGTACTACTAGGAGTTTCTGTGATGGGAACTACAACGTCTTTTACGAGATCGGAACGACCCTCGAAAAGCACGCTTGTGTCAGCCTCTCGAAACAGAACGTTTTTGTCCTCCCGATTTGCAGCGTAGACTTAAAAAGCAGTTAAGAAGTAGGAAAGAGGTATCTCGTGCACAACGTACTTTTAGTCGAAGACTCGTCTGACGCCTTTAATCTCGTCAAGCGCGCTCTTGGCAGCTCCGTTCATCTGGAGTGGGCAAAGTCGCTCGGTGAAGCTTCACGCATCCTTCAAAAGAAAAGCTTCGACCTCATTCTTCTCGACGTCATGCTCCCGGACGGCGATGGCTACCGCCTTTGCTCGATTCTTCAAACAGACGACCAATTGAAGAACGTGCCGGTCATCTTCCTGACAGCGAAGAATTCTGTTTCAGATAAAGTTCTCGGCTTCTCGGTTGGCGCCGACGACTTCATCTCGAAGCCGTTCGACGGCCTCGAGTTGAAAGCACGAGTCGACTCACGCCTACGCAAGCGCGACCGCGAGAAAATGGAATCCGACATCTTGAAACTCGGCGATATCGAGATCAACAAGAGCACTCAAAAAGTGCAGATCTATGAGAACGGTCAAGCGTCGGATGTCGACCTCACACCGATCGAATTCAAACTTCTCTTGTTCCTCTGCAAAGAGGTCAACAAAGTGTACTCACGCGACGAGATCTTAAATTCTGTCTGGGGCGAAAGCATTCACGTCTACTCACGCTCTGTCGACACGCACATCTCAAAGCTTCGTAAGAAGCTCGGTGCAAAAGCCGGATATATCGAGTCCGTGCACGGCAGCGGTTACCGCTTCGTCGTCGACGAATCATCGAAAGCTCCTCGCGTCGAGCTTGCACCGCACCCGCTTCACATTGGCTGAAAGGGTGAAGGGTCTGACGGAGACCCCGCTTAATCGCACATAAGTAAAACGCAGGCCATAACAAGCCTGCGTTTTGTTTTTCGAAGCTGACTGCTGCAAACGCCTTAAGCCTCTGATATTTCCTAGACAAGAGTGGGGTTGTTCTTCTCAACACATCTTCTGCATATCGTGTGGAGGATGCGCCGAAGTGGTGACCACTTTGGCGGACGAGATGGAAGGCGAAATCAGAACGGCCAAAGCTGAGACGATTAACAAAGTGGTTCTTGCGCGACATTGAAATCTCATCGGCGCACCAAAGTTCGAGAGGCGTTTAGCTCGCGTTCAATCGACTGCGCTTGAAGGCGCAATTGATACTCGGACGCGCGGGTCATACGCTCAACAACATCGGCATAATCGAAATTCTGATGCCGAAGAGCCATGAGCCTCGCGTAATAGAGAAGAGCGCCGCGAACTTCAGGTGTCTTATGCTTCTCGAGATTGGACGCAGACCCGCGAGGTAGCCTGATGCCCAAGCGACCAAAAGGCTCCAAGATTGCGACAACCGCGCCAGGCGAAACGCGTGAGAGATTTTCGGGTTGAAGCTGCAAACGGTAAGTCGCAAGAATCGATTCGCGGTTGGATGAGTCCATCATGGAGTTCAGGCCCAAGATCAGAAAGCCCTCATCATCGCTAGGCACGAGCGAAATCATATCGGGAACCAGCGACCTCACATTGAGAGCACTAATCACCTCGAGCGCGAGAGGTCGATCTGCCGATCTTAGACCTTTACGAAGTTCGTTCGAGAGATTTTTTCGGGAGCGGAGCTCGCGGATGGCGCTTGCGCGAAAATCTTCGCTTTGCCCGACCCGACGAGCAAGGACGGTCCACGGCTCTTGCGTGCGTGGGCCAGCGGACGCTTTCGTCGCCCCGCCCACAAAGACAGCCGAGGCGACGAAAGTTCCAATTAAAATTCGGATGAAACGAGCGGCGATCAAAATTTGAGCCCGCTTAAAGCTTAGTGACCGCGGCCGCTAGAAGGAGCGCCGAGCGAAGACGGTGCACCCGAGACCGAACCGTTGTCCTCGTCAAGAACCGGATCAATTTCAGTATCTGTCGATGTGACCGAAGCTTGTTGTCTAGGTGGCTCTTCGCGCTTTGGGCGGCTTGAGCAAGCTGCTGAACCAAGAGTGAGCATAAGAGCTGAGAGAACTAAAATAGACTTTTTCACGATGTGTCTCCTTCTGTTGCCGTTACCAATAACGCAGTTTCAATTTCGATCGTCGATGAACCGACTCGATCAAGCTTGCGGCTGACGCTCAAAGACTCTCAACAGAAGAGACGAACTGATGCGAACTCAGCACGAATTCGCAAACAGTTCTTAAAAGACTCACACAAAATGCGAGACCAAAGATCAGATCACCGTTTTATTAGCGACATGTGCAAGAGCTCTCAACTGGACGCCCAGTTTGCCCGTCTTCGCACGTTGCTTCTTTACACACCGCTTTTTGGCCCGATGCACATTTCACGGAGCATCCGTTGTCGAAGTAAGGCCCCATCCACTGACTACCGCCGAACGCGGGGCAGTAGTAACGTTCGATCGCGCGAGCACGGCAGCTTGTGCGCGCCATGAAGTCCGCGCTAAAGGTGTCGGAGTCTGCGCGCGCAACTGCTGTCAACATTGGCACAACGAGAAGTGTAGCGAGAGCAACGTTCAAAAGTTTCATACGACCTCTTTTTAATTAAACAAATTAATTAAACAAACGTTTGTTTCAAACGTTGTTTCAAACGCTGGTTAGATTTCGAGGTCTAACGATTGAAGACGGAAACGTCAAAAGAATCGCCGCGTGGTTTTCAAAGATTCATTTTTTGAATGGTTGCCCAGAGATCCTGGCGTGAGAGCGGTTTCACCAAGTAACCATCGAAACCGCCGCGCATAGCGCGTTCGCGCTCAGGTGCGTGAGCGTGAGCTGTCAAAGCAAGAATCGGGACTTTCGAGCCCGTTGCTCGTATTTGCGAGACAGCCTCAAACCCGTCCATGATCGGCATTTGAATATCCATCAGAACAAGATCAAACGCGTTTCGCGCCATGAGATCCAGCGCCTGCTGCCCGTTTTCGGCGAAGGTGACCTGCGCATTTGTGGGCCGTAAGTAGAGA
>CAJYOV010000668.1 GCA_913776405.1 Pseudobdellovibrionaceae bacterium | reverse complement strand
GTCGTGACTTCGACACCTTTCCAGCCTTTGCACTTGCGTACAGTCATGACTTCACGCTCGGTATCGATCGTGAAACCCATCTCGCGCATTTTCAGAATCAAAGCATCAAGGTGTTCAGGGAAACACTTCTTCACTGTGACTTCACCGCCGGTGATGGCACCTGCGATGAGAAGAGTGCCTGCTTCGATACGATCCGGAACCACGGTGTGCTCAGCTGGTTTCAAACGATCGACACCCGTAACACGGATGATCGATGAGCCTGCGCCCTCGATCTTCGCACCCATGGCGATCAAGTAATTTGCGAGATCGACGATCTCTGGTTCTTTCGCGGCATTTTCAATCATCGTCACGCCGTTAGCGAGCGTTGCGGCCATCATCGTGTTCTCAGTGCCGCCGACAGTTGCGAACTCAAACAAGATGTTTGCCCCTTTCAAACGTGTCGCGTGAGCATGCACGTAACCTTCGCGAAGTTCGATCTCTGCACCCATCGCCTTCATCGCATCTAAGTGCAAGTTGATCGGGCGTGAACCGATCGCGCAGCCGCCCGGAAGGCTCACTTGCGCTTTACCGTACTTCGTAAGTAACGGGCCAAGACACAAGATCGAAGCGCGCATCTTTCGCACGAGATCGTAGTTCGCTTCAGTTTTTGGAGGTGCTACGTCGATGATAAGTGTTTTGCCCTTACGCTCAGCTTTGCAACCGAGGCTCTCGAGAAGTTGAATCGACGATTCAATATCTTTCAGCTCAGGCACGTTATGAAACGTGTGGCGCCCTTCAGCGAGAAGTGACGCGAACAAGAGTTTGAGAGCTGAGTTCTTTGCGCCGCTTGCCGAGACTTCGCCGTTGAGTTGCGAACCGCTGCGAACAATCATCTTATCCATCGATCAATTCTCCTCGTTTCGTGTCGCGCGAATAAAGCGCTCTCTGCCAGAGAGATCGCGTACGACCGAGACGTTTTCAAAACTGCCTGTTTGTTCAAAAATTTCTTTAGCCGCTTGGCCTTGTTCATGCCCGATCTCGAACATGACAAAGGCACCGGCGCGCGCAATCTCGCTCGCTGTCTTCACCCACGCGCGGACGTGCTGAAGACCGTTTTCACCTGAGAACAAAGCCTGTGAGGGCTCAAACTTTCGTACGTTCGGCTGAACTTCCGGATCGTCTTCGGCGATGTAAGGTGGGTTCGCAAGAACGAGATCGGCTTTACCACCAATTGCACGGGTCACGTCTTCAAGCGTGACCGCACCCGCATCTTTCAAAAGAAAGTGTGAGCGCTCTCGAACGTCGAGATTTTTCGTTTTCAAATCTGTTCCGTGCATCTCGACGGAATTGAGTTCTGCGACTTTCAGAGCGTCTTCAGAAATGTCGACAGCTAAGAGCTTTGCTTGAGGCAGTGCTGCCGCAACCGAGAGCCCGATAGCGCCCGAGCCGGTACCGAGATCTACGACGCGTGCTTCAGGCGCATTCTTCTTTGCCCATTCGACCGCGTACTCAACAAGTTCTTCTGTCTCGGGGCGCGGGATTAAAACGGCTGGCGTCACTTTGAAATCGTGTTTGTAGAAACCCTTCGTACCTACGATGTAGGCCGCGGGCTCGCCGCCTGCGCGACGACGTACGAAGTCGCGGCACGCATTAAGCTCAGCTTCTGTCAGCGGATACTCGTGATTGAGATAGAGTTTCATGCGCTGCCAGTTGAGCGCTGTCGAAATCAAAAGCTCTGTCTCGAGACGAGGGTTATCAAACCCTTTGTTCTTAAAAAACTCTGTCGTCTTCTGAAGGATGTCTTTGATTTGCATAACGCCTTTAAGCGTATCGAGGTTTGGGGGCGAAGAGAACGACGGACTTAAACAGACTGCTGGTTTTTCAGCTGCTCTGCTTGGAAGTACGCAATGACGGGGTCAATGATGTTGTCGACATCACCTGCCATGACCTGGTCTAGGGAATGGATGGTGACGCCGATGCGGTGATCCGTCACGCGCGACTGCGGGAAGTTGTAGGTGCGAATCCGCTCGGATCGATCGCCAGTTCCGATCTGTGCTAAGCGTGCATCAGATGCGGACTTCAACGCCTTTTCATCTTCGATCGCTTTCAAACGCGACATGAGGACCTTCATCCCCTTCGCTTTGTTCTTGTGCTGCGATTTCTCAGTCTGTGACGAAATCACGAGACCCGATGGAATGTGCGTGATGCGAACGGCCGAGTCGGTCGTGTTCACCGACTGACCACCTTTACCGCTTGAACGGAAGACGTCGATACGAAGATCGTTTGGATCGATGACGACGTCGACTTCTTCAGCTTCGGGGATGACCGCAACGGTCACAGTCGACGTGTGAACGCGACCTTGCGTTTCAGTCGCCGGCACGCGCTGAACCCGGTGAACGCCCGACTCAAATTTCAGGCGCGAGAAAACTTTGTCGCCCGAAATCTGGCCGATGATTTCTTTGAAGCCGCCAGCGTTGCCTTCAGACGCAGAGAGAATCTCGACGCGCCAACCGAACTTCGAGGCGTATTTCGTGTAAGCAGTGAAAAGCTCATCTGCGAAGAGAGCGGCTTCGTCGCCACCTGCGCCCGCGCGAATCTCTAAGACGATGTTTTTATCGTCGTTCGGATCCTTCGGGAGAATCAGAATCTTCAATTCGGCTTCAAGAGCCTCTTCTTCTTTTTGGAGATCCGAGAGTTCTTCTTTCGCCATTTGGCGAAGTGTCTCGTCGTTCTCGGTTTCGAGAAGTTGTTTGGACTCTTCGATTTGTTTCTGCACGGTGCGGAAGCGCTTGTAGGCGGTCACGATCGGCTCAAGGTCAGCCGACTCTTTCATCAGCGCGCGGTACTGCTTTTGGTCCGACGCAATAGTCGGATTCTGCAGCTGCATGCTGACTTCTTC
>CAJYOV010000667.1 GCA_913776405.1 Pseudobdellovibrionaceae bacterium | reverse complement strand
CACGACCGCGCGGCCCAAAACGATCCAGCTGCGGTTGCGACTTATCGACTTGAGCCCGCATCGGACTCGGCGCCTGATCTTGCAACGAGAACACATTTTTTCTGGATGAGTGGTACGGCTTTCGATCGCGCCGTCGAACTTGAGCCTAAACTTTTGAACACCGGCTTTCACGCTTCTGGCCCGGGTAAGACGCACGAGCATTTGAAATCGCGTCTGCAAGGTCTGAAGCCGAGCATTTATTTGAACGTTGAACACTTCCGTCGAGCGCTTCTCGGCGAGAATGCCTGAAGGACTCTGCCTCATGTCTACATCAAAAGATTTATTTGAACGTTCCTTGAAAATCGCGCCGGGCGGCGTTCACTCGCCAGTTCGCGCCTTTAAAAGTGTCGGTGGAACGCCGATCTTTTTCAAAGCAGCTGAAGGCGCTTACCTGACATCGGTTGAGGGCAAACGCTACATCGATTTCTGCCAATCGTTTGGCCCTTTGATTCTCGGTCACCGCGACCAAGATGTTGCGAAAGTCGTGCACGAGACCGTCGATCTCGCTTGGAGTTTCGGAGCGTGTGAGCCTTACTCGCTCGAACTCGCTGAATGGATCACGTCACGTTTGCCGTGGGTTGAGAAACTTCGCTTCGTTTCATCGGGCACTGAAGCTGTGATGTCGGCCCTTCGAGTTGCTCGTGCGGCTACGAACCGAGATAAAATTCTGAAGTTCGATGGGTGCTATCACGGGCACGCCGATGCGTTGCTCGTGAAAGCGGGTTCAGGGCTCGCCGGCGAATCGGCGAGTGACAGCGCAGGCGTTGGTCGGCTCTTTGCCGAATCAACGCTCGTCGCACCGCTAGATGACGAAGCAGCACTCGAGAAAGTCTTTGATCAGCACAAAGGTCAAATCGCAGCGGTGATTATCGAACCGCTGCCTGCGAACTACGGGCTTTTAGAACAGCGTCTTGATTTCTTAAAAGCAGTCCAGCGGATTGCGAATGCGCACGGCACACTTTTGATCTTTGACGAAGTGATCTCGGGTTTCCGTGTCGCTCTTGGCGGCATGGCGGAACTCACGGGTATCCGACCTGACCTCGTGACTTACGGGAAAGTCATCGGCGGTGGATTCCCGGTCGGCTGTTACGGTGGACGCCGCGATCTTCTTGATCTCGTTGCACCGAACGGCCCGGTTTATCAGGCAGGTACATTGAGCGCAAACCCGGTCGGCATGCGCTCGGGGCTTGCGACTTTAAAGAAAGTCGAAGAACACAAAGTGTACGCGTCGCTTGAAGCAAAAGCGGCTCGCTTCCAAAAGAATCTTCAGTCTGAATTTGATCGGTTGAAAGCACCGATCCAGATCTCGCGGCAAGGTTCGATCTTCTGGATTCACGCGCAAGTGCCTGGCGGCGTCATCCGCAATCTCACGCAGATTCCAAAGGACCATGCGATGAAATTCAAAGAACTCTTTCATGCGTGTTTGGATAAAGGTGTTTACCTTGCACCAAGCGGTTACGAAGTCGGTTTCATCGGCAACGCACACACAGATCAAATCCTTGACGAAGCGGTCGAAAAAATCAGCCAGTCCGTAAAGGAAACTCATGGGTAATCGAGCGAACGCGGGCTCAGCGACATCCGACGTGACAGGCATCGATGCCGTGACGTCCGTGCGCAAGAAAAGTGCGTCGCGCTTTTCGATGCGCCTTCTTGCGGTCGCAAGTTGGCTCGTGTTCTCTGTCGCTCTAGCGATATGGTGGCTCATCTTTGGTCTGCAACAAAGTCAGCGGCTCTCGGAGCTTGCCGCTAGTGCAGCGCCCTCGGTCGAGTCTCAAATCGTCCGAGAAATTGGCCGTCAACACCGCATGCTGATGAGCGAGGGCATCACGCTTGTGATTCTTCTCCTAGGCGGTGGCGCAGCCCTTCTCTGGTCGATCCGTAACGATCAAAGACGCGCGCGACAGATTCAAGAATTTCTCGGTACGTTTACGCACGATTTGAAAACTTCGCTTTCGAGTCTGCGTCTCCAGGCTGAAGCTCTCGACGAAGATTTAAAAGATTCAGGACAATCGCGCATCGCTCGTCGCTTGGTGAAGGACACCGTTCGACTCGAACTCCAGCTCGAAAATTCTCTCATGCTTGCAGCTCCCGATGCGGAGTCGCCGCTTTTGATCGAGCGAATCGAGCTGAACGATGTTCTTTCACGTTTGGCGCACCAATGGCCAGAGCTCACCGTGGCCATTGAAGGGGAGTCTCTTGTCGCCGCCGATCGTCGCGCGCTCGATTCGATTTTTAAGAACCTCGCTCAAAACGCAGTCGTGCATGGTCGTGCGTCGAAATTGACGATCGATATTCAGCGTCGCGGGCCTTGGACTCACGTCGTATTTCAAGACGACGGCCGCGGCTTTCATGGCGATGTCACGCGCTTGGGGCGCATGTTCGAGCGTCACACGTCCACGAGCGGTAGCGGCCTCGGTCTTTCGCTTGCGATGAAGCTCGCGAAGCGCTTAGGCGGTAGCGTTCAGGTCATCGAATGTAACGCCGGATTCTGCGTCGAAGTCCTTCTGCCGTCATCGATGGAGGAGTCTTGATTAAGATCCTTCTCACGGAAGACGATCTTTCTCTAGGTGAAACGCTCCGTGAGCGTTTGATCAAGGAAGGCTATGACGTGACGTGGGTTGAAACTCAAGCCGACGCAGAGAAAACATTCGGCGAGAAACCCTTCGATCTTGTTCTACTCGACGTCGGCCTTCCGGATGGCTCGGGCTTTGACCTCGCGCGCACGATTCGCAAGTCCAGCTCGGTCCCTCTTGTTTTCATGACGGCCATGAATACCGCTGAACACCGTCTTGAGGGTTACGAAATAGGCGCGGAAGAATTCATTCCGAAGCCGTTTCACCTGAAAGAACTGCTTCTTCGCGTGAAGCACGTGCTCGAGAACCACGCGGTCAAACACACGGTCTCAGCTGGCTCGAAGACAATCGATCTCGACGCACAAGCCGTCGTTTCCGCTTCGGGTGAGCGCGAGTTTTTAGCGGCACGCGATTTTCAACTTTTGAAACTCTTGATCGACTCGGCACCGAAAGTTTTGAGTCGTGATGAAATCCTCGATCAGGTTTGGGGCGAGGACAAATTCCCAAATCACCGCACGGTCGACAATTCGATCGTTCGCTTGCGCCAAGCGCTGGGCGATGACGGCGGTAAATACATTCGCTCCGTTCGCGGGGTTGGCTACCAGTGGGCCGAAAGCTAAGGGTCAGTATGGCAAATCAACGTTTCCAAAATGCTCTCTCACGTACGCCGCAAGATATTCCACCGGTTTGGTTCATGCGCCAAGCGGGTCGTTACCATAAACATTATCAAGCTCTCCGCGCGAAGCATTCGTTTATGGAAATGTGTAAAGACGCCGATCTGGCAGCCGAAGTCGCGATGGGCCCGATTCAAGACTTTGATTTTGATCTCGCGATTCTTTTTAGCGACTTACTCTTCCCACTTGAAGCGATGGGCATGGGGTTGACCTACGAGCCGGCTCCGACTTTGGCGTGGCAACTGACGCCAGACACGGTCTCGAAACTTCGCTCGCCAAATGAGGCGATCGCGGGGTTGGAATTTCAACGTGACGCGGTTCGTGCGACACGCGCGCATTTACCGAAAGACAAAAGCTTGATCGGTTTTGTCGGCGGGCCCTGGACTCTCTTCGCTTACGCAGTCGAAGGGTCGCATAAAGGTGAGCTATCGCTTGCGAAACGGTACATAGCTTCATTCAAAGACTTTTGCGACAAGATGGTGCCGCTTCTTGAGCAAAACATTCGACTCCAGTTCGAAGGTGGCGCCGAAGTCGTGATGGTTCTCGACACGGCCGCAGGAGAATTGTCGCCCACGATGTTCGAAGAGACGATCGATTCTACGATCAAGAAACTTGCTCAAGCGTTTCCGGGCAAACTCGGGTACTACGCAAAAGGCATCAACCCGCAGCATCTTCGTCATCCGCTCTTTCGCGAGCGTGGTCTCTTAGGCGGCCTAGGTTTCGACCACCGCTGGGAGATGACCGACGTTCTGAAAACGCAACAGCTCGGCTTCATTCAAGGCAACTTTGATCAGTCTCTTTTATTCCTCGAACCGAAGGCATTCGAAGCGCGCGCTCTCGCATACCTGGAAGGTATTAAAAAACTTCCGATCGAAACACGTGCCGGTTGGGTCAGCGGTCTTGGCCACGGAGTCATGCCGCAAACGCCTGAAGAAAACGTTCGCTCGATGGTTCGACTCATTCGTGAGGTGATGGCACGATGATCCAACAAACAGATCTCTTCAAAAAATACGATATTCCGGCCCCTCGTTACACGAGCTATCCGACGGTGCCTTATTGGACCGACAATCCGACGACAGCTCAGTGGATCGAAAACGTGCGAGAAACGTTCGCTCGACCGAACGCGACGTGGTCGCTTTACTTGCACATTCCGTTTTGCGAAACGCTCTGCACCTTCTGCGGCTGCAATACGTCGATCACGAAAGATCACACGCGAGAAGAGCCTTACGTCAATCTCATCCACCAAGAGTTAGAGGCGTATCTCAAAGCGTGCCCCGACATGAAGAAGCGGCCACTGTTGCAGCTTCACTTGGGCGGCGGTTCGCCGACGTTCTTGTCGCCTGCGAATTTACGTAAGCTTCTCGAGCCGATGATGCAGCAATTCACGCTCGATCCGCAGCACTTTGAGGGCTCGATCGAAGTCGACCCCCGTCGGACGACGCGAGATCAGCTCGCAGAACTTCGCAAACTCGGCTTCACTCGTGTGTCGATGGGTGTTCAAGACTTCAACCCCGAAGTTCAGCGACTCATCAACCGCAAGCAGCCCCGTGAGATCACCGAACAACTCATCAACGACTCGAAAGAGCTCGGCTACACGTCGATCAACTTCGATTTAATCTACGGTCTTCCAAAACAGACGCCCGAATCGATTCGTGAAATGGCCGAGATCACGGTTGAGATGCGCCCTGACCGTATCGCGCTTTACTCATTCGCGAAAGTCCCGTGGATCAAGCCGGCGCAACGTCTCTTCAAAGACGAAGACTTGCCAGAAGGCGAAGAGAAACGAAAGCTCTACGAGATCGCGCGCGGTATCTTGCTTGAAGCTGGCTATGTCGAAATCGGCATGGACCACTTTGCACTGCCTGAAGACTCGCTCTCTGTTTCAGAAAAGACGGGCGAGCTTCACCGCAACTTCATGGGTTATGCCGATCGCCGCACCGACGCTTTGATCGGCCTCGGCGTCTCGGCGATTTCTGAAACCCCAGGCTGCTTTCATCAGAACGAAAAAGTTTTGCCAGTTTACGAGCGTCACGTTCAGGCCGGTCAGATCCCAACTTTACGTGGTCACCTGTTATCGGAAGAAGACCGCCGACGTCGCGAACAGATTTTGAAGTTCATGACGAAGAGCGAAGTCGAGCTCGAGAGCGACGACCAGGCGTCCGACGTTCGCTCGTTTCTTTCAAGCTTACTCGAAGACGGCTTAGTGACACTTCAAGGGCGCACACTCCGTTTGACCGAACGAGGTCGTCCGTTTTTGAGAAATGCCTGCATGGCGCTCGATGCTCGATTGCGCGCAAAAACTCCGAACACGAAAGTCTTTTCGTCATCTTTGTAAGAGGGTTGAAGGCATGAGTTTCGGTTTAGGTGCTGGCCGCAAAGTGACCGTCGTCGGCGCAGGCTTCTCGGGCCTCGTCTCGGCGTATGCGCTTGTGCGTGCCGGTTACCGCGTGACCGTTCTCGAAGCCGCGACGCAGCCGGGTGGGCTAATTCAGACTTTCAAGCTCGACGAAGGCTTGGTCGAAACCGCGGCCAACGCGCTGTTAAATTCCAATGCCGTCGAAGAACTCTTCGCTGCGACAGGCGTTGAGATGGTCGGCACGCTCAAGGCAGCAAAGAAGCGTTACATCTTTAGAAACGGTCGCGCGCGTCGGTGGCCCTTGGGTTTTGCGGCAAGTCTGCGAGTTCTTGGTTTCGGAATTCGCTACGTGTTTTCGCGTCAATCGCTCGCGCCTCGAGCGGGCGAAAGTGCTCACGACTGGGCTGAACGAGTTATGGGCGCAGAGGCAAGTTCCTACCTGATTGAAGCAGCCCTCCAAGGGATCTACGCCGGCGACCCGCGCCGCATGAGCGCGACTTTAATTTTTGCTCGCATGTTCGCAAATAAACGAGACGCCGTTCTGCAGTCAGCAGGTAT
>CAJYOV010000666.1 GCA_913776405.1 Pseudobdellovibrionaceae bacterium | reverse complement strand
AGCGCTTGCAAGATCTGACCTGGCATCGCGCCGACGTAAGTCTTACGGTGACCGCGGATTTCCGCTTCATCACGAACGCCACCGAGAGAGATACGGTTGAAGCTCTTGCCGAGCGATTTTGCAATCGAGCGCGCAAGCGACGTCTTACCGACACCCGGAGGGCCTACGAGACACAAGATTGGGCCACGCATATCTGGAGCGATCGCCTGAACAGCCAAGTGTTCAAGGATACGTTCTTTGACTTTACCCAAACCGTAATGGTCTTCGTCCAAGATCTCTTCTGCGTTTGCGAGATCGTGTTTGTCTTCAGAATAGTTCTGCCATGGAAGCGAGAGCATCCAGTCGATGTAGTTGCGAACAACCGTCGCTTCAGCTGACATCGGCGACATCATCTTAAGCTTCTTAATCTCTTTCAGAACTTTCTCGCGGGCTTCTGTCGAGAACTTCTTCTTGCGAGTCTGTTCTTCGAGCTCTGCGAGCTCGGCTTGGTAATCGTCTTTTTCGCCGAGTTCCTTCTGGATCGCCTGCATCTGCTCGTTGAGGTAGTACTCTTTCTGCGAGCGCTCCATTTGCTTCTTCACGCGTGTGCGGATCTTTTTCTCGACTTCGAGAATTTCGATTTCACCCGTCATGAGGTTCAAGAGCTGCTCGAGACGCTTACCTGGGTCGGCAATTTCGAGGATCTTTTGTTTGTCTTCGAGCTTGAGGTTAAGTTGCGCAACGATGATGTCCGCGAGCTCGCCCGCAGATTCGATCGTCGACACACGCATCAAAATCTCTGGTGGAATGCGTTTGTTCAACTTCACGTAAGACTCGAATGTCGTCTTCACTGAGCGCATGAGCGCTTGTGTTTCAACAGGAGACTCCATCTTCTCAGGAAGGTCTGTGACTTCAACCATGAAGAAGTTGTCGTTCGCTGCGAACTTTTCGATCTTCACACGGCGCTTACCTTCAACGAGAACTTTTACTGTTCCGTCAGGCAAACGAAGAAGCTGAATGATCGTACCAACTGTGCCGACTTCGTAAATGTCGCCAGCTTCTGGGTTGTTCGTCTTTGCATCTTTTTGAGCTGCGAGAACGATGTCCGACTGTTTGCTCATCGCCTCTTCAAGAGCGTTGATGCTCTTTTCGCGGCCGACGAACAACGGCATCATCATATGTGGGAAAATGATGAGGTCGCGCAGTGGGAGTAACGGGAGTTTGTAGGTCTCTGACCGGCCTGGTCCATCGCTCATAAAGGCTCCTTCCATTGAGCAGTCGAGTCCGCCCTTTGGTCTTCAACTGACGGATCCGGAGGATCTTTCGGTTAAACTTCGAACACGATTTTTAGGCCGTGCCGACTGAGAGGGACTCTCTACTTTTATTATTCAGATTCAATTCGACGTTGGGAAGTGAAATCGCGGACCTGGCCTGCTAGCGCTCACTCGTTTTCAGACTTTAAAACGAACGTCGCAGAAGCCCCACGCTTTCACTTCGCGCCTCTCTTCTTGGAACCAAAAGGAAAACTAATCGGTCCCTGTAAAAAAGGGCGTGGGGTCTTGCGCCGTCAATTCCCCGCTTGTGTTTCGCTTCGCCGTACTAGTTGAAATCTGAGTCGAAAACCTTAGAGAGCAAGTCTACGAGCAAAACTATTTTGCGCTCAATCTTGCGAGTGAGAACACTAGGCACAGCCGAAGCGGAACCCAAATAAAAAACGCCGAGGTTTCCCACGGCGTTCGGTGACTTTTGATTTGCGAACCAGGCGCGCGCAAGAGGCGCTATTAGGCTTAAGCCGACTCCTGCGAGCCGGACTCTTTCTTCTCTTGTTCAGCCATCTCAGCTTCAGTGCGCAGCACGAGCTTCGGCGGTTTACCAAGCGTGATACATTCTGCGTCGATGATGCACTCTTTGACGTTTGCCTTCGATGGGATCTCGTACATCACGTCGAGAAGCGCGCCCTCGATGACACCGCGGAGACCGCGGGCACCTGTCTTACGAATGAGGGCTTCGCGCGCAATCGCGTGAAAGCTTCGTCCGTGAACT
>CAJYOV010000665.1 GCA_913776405.1 Pseudobdellovibrionaceae bacterium | reverse complement strand
TCTCACGCAGCAACTTGTGAAGGTGGAGATTAACCTGGCTTCGGGTAACGAAGCCGCGACGGCTTGGGGTTGCGACCTCTCAAAAAAATACGTCGAAATCAATACGGAGTATTCGTGATGATGGGTGAATCGTTGGTTTTAAAAAAGATTAAAAAGCCGATTGTCATTAAACTTGGCGGCTCTTCGCTTGCGAGCGAGGCGACTCTCGGTGAACTGTCTCGACTCATCTCGGGCTACCGTTCTCGCGGCAAGCAGGTTGTCGTCGTTCACGGCGGCGGCCCGGCTATCAACGAAGAACTTACGAAACGCGGCATCACGTGGACATTCGTAAATGGGCAGCGTCGCACAACGCCCGAGATGATCGAAGTCATCGACGAAGTTCTCTCAAGCTACGTGAACTCGGCCGTTGTCGGCAATTTGAAGGCCGATGGTTTGCCGGCTTTGGGGCTTTCAGGTTGTGGTCACGAAATCCTTTCTTGTTCACAGATGAACGAGGAATTAGGTCTCGTTGGCCAGGTCGAATCAGTCGATTCGACTCCGATCATCGAAGCGCTGAGAGCGGGTCGAGTGCCTGTCGTTGCGCCTGTCGGGTTTGCGCCCGCAACCGACGACGGCCTTGCGGCCAAGAAATTCAACGTCAACGCAGATTGGGCGGCCACGAAACTTGCGATCGCTCTCGGCGCAGAGAAGTTGATTTTTCTCACGGACCAAAACGGTGTCCTAGATGAAAAACGCGCGCTGGTCTCTCGCGCGACTCCGTTCGATCTTAAAGAGATGATCGGCACGGGTGTCGTTTCGGGCGGCATGTGTACGAAGGTTCTTGCCATGATCGTCGCACTCGAAGCGGGCGTAGGTCAGGTGCGGGTTCTCAACGCGTGCGCAGCGAGCACGATGCTCGAGAAAAAGAAAGTCGGCACGACGCTGGCTTTTAAGAAGCCCGTGAAACTCGCGCAACTGGCCGTCTAAGATTCAAGACTCTAATCTCTTTCTTCACTTTCACTCCGGCGCTCACGTCGCCGGAGAAAGGCATGACAATGACTGCAAAGGCAAAATACACGCAAGCTCCGGCACCGAACGGCGGCAACTACGGCACGATTACGGGTCCTATCGTCATGATTGGCTTTGGTTCAATCGGTAAAGGCACGCTGCCACTTCTTGAGCGTCATTTCAAATTCGATAAATCTCGCTTTGTCGTGATTGATCCTTCGGCGAAAGACCGCAAGCTCCTCGACGACCGCGGGATCAAATTCATTCAGACATCAGTCACGAAAGAAAATTACCAAGAGGTCTTGCGTCCGCTTTTGAAAAACGGCGAAGGGCAGGGGTTCTGCGTGAATTTGTCGGTTGATACGAGCTCGCTCGATATCATGAATTTCTGTCGCGACTTGAACTGCTTTTACATCGACACCGTTGTCGAGCCGTGGGCTGGCTTTTACTTCGATAACAAAATGGCGACCGGCGACCGCACGAATTACGCGCTTCGCGAAACTGTGCGCGCCGAAAAAGCGAAGAATCCGGGCGGTATCACCGCAGTCTCCTGCTGTGGTGCAAACCCTGGCATGGTGTCGTGGTTCGTAAAGCAAGCTCTCGTGAATCTTGCCAACGACTTGAAGCTGCAGTTCACGGTCCCGAGCACGCGTGAAGACTGGGCAAAGCTCATGCAGAAAGTCGGCGTTCAAGGCATTCACATCGCAGAACGCGATACACAGCGCGCGAAGCAGCCGAAACCGATGAACATGTTCGTTAACACTTGGTCGGTTGAAGGTTTCGTTTCAGAAGGCATGCAGCCGGCCGAGCTTGGTTGGGGCACGTTTGAGACCTGGAAGCCACAAACGGCTCAAGCGCACTCGAAGGGGTGCCAAGCCGCAATCTACCTTCAGCAACCAGGTGCAGCGACAAAGGTGCGTTCGTGGTGCCCAACGCCAGGTGCGCAATTCGGTCGTCTCGTGACACACAATGAAGCGATTTCGATTTCGGCCTATTTCACCGTGGGTGAAGGTGCGACGCCCGAGTATCGCCCAACGTGCCATTACGCTTACCATCCTGCGAATGACGCCATCTTGTCGCTGGAGGAGATGTTCGGTAAAGCGGGCGAGCGCCAGCCGGAACACCATATTCTCGATGAGAACGAGATTACGGACGGTATCGATGAGCTCGGCGTGCTTTTGTTCGGCCACGCGAAGAATGCCTACTGGTACGGCTCGCAACTTTCGATCGAAGAGACCCGAAAGATTGCGCCTTACCAGAATGCGACGGGCCTGCAGGTTTCGTCGGCTGTGATCGCCGGAATGGCGTGGGCGCTTGAGAACCCGAAAGCGGGTATCGTTGAAGCCGACGAAATGGATTACAAGCGCTGCTTGGAATTCCAGTTGCCTTACCTCGGCCCGGTGAATGGCTTCTATACGGCTTGGACGCCGCTTACGGGTCGCGGAGAGGGCTCGTTTTTCCCTGAAGACCTAGACACGAAGTCGCCTTGGTCCTTCAAGAACGTTCTCGTTAAATAAATCGAGGCCGGCTGACGAATCAAAAGGGGTGCTCTCGTAGGAGAGCGCCCCTTTTCGTTTCGAACACATCATCGGATCTGGGCGGTCTCTGGCACCTCGGTTGCTCTGTTTTCGCCAGGCGCACCATGGGGGTGCCGTCTTTGGTTCAGCTGCGAGGAAAAAATGCCAGTCTCGAAGACTAAGGCGAATTTATTCGTTTTGGTTCCAGCTTTAGTTCTCAGTCTTTGCACTCGATCGCTCGAGGCTGCGCCTAATCGCGCGTTCGAAGTGAAAAAGGGTGAGCTTTCCACTCTCGTGAACTCCGTGGCGAGTTCATTAGTTTACAACGCGCGAGTCGCTTTTATTCTCTATGCTGATTCGTCTGCCGATCGCGATCAGGTTCTTCAGACCCTTCTTGCCGATACCTCGAAC
>CAJYOV010000664.1 GCA_913776405.1 Pseudobdellovibrionaceae bacterium | reverse complement strand
GGTCAACAGCCGAAGCTGCAACCGGGCGCTTCGTTCGAGTACGAGAGCTTCTGTCCGCTCACCACACCGACAGGCACGATGAAGGGCAGCTACCAGATGCTCTGCCTCGAATCGGGCGACAACTTTCAAGCTGAGATCCCCGCCTTCTTTTTGATCGAACCGGGCTCTTTCCACTAGAGTCCAGCTTCATTTTCTGAGACATTGAGCCGACTAGGGACTTGTAAGCGAATAGCGCGAGCGCCACCACGACACAACATCGCTGGAATCATCTATGGCTGACGACATCACCGCCCCCGAGGAGAACGAAAAGTCTCTAAAAGGCCATGAGCCTTCGGATTTCGAGGCGGCAGAAGAGACGCTCGAACCAACCCTGCTCGAAGAGTGGTCGCATCTCTACGTCGAAGACAAAGTGCTGCGCTTTCGTAGCCTCGATAACGACGAAGCCGAAGATTTACTCTTAGCTCTTCCCGCTCGCGAGCAGGCTCTCCTCTTCCAAGAATTCTCGCGCGCAGAACGTAGACTCTGGATCCGCTTCTTAGCGCCAGATGACGCAACCGATTTAATCCAAGAACTCCCCGAAGAAATGCGTGCTGAGGTCTTGAACCTCGTCGACGAAACCGGTCGCCGTGAGATCACGGCCCTCCTTGCTTACAAAGAAGACGAAGCCGGTGGCTTGATGAGCCCCCGCTTTCCACGCGTGCGTCCTGACATGCTGGTCGCAGAAGCGATCCGGTACGTTCGTCAGCAGTCGCAGGTCGTTGAAGCGGTTCACTACATTTACGTTCTAGATTCGGCTCAACATCTTCTAGGTGTTGTCGCTCTCCGGAATCTCTTCGTCTCTCCCGGTGACAAGAAAGTCTCCGAGATCATGGAGACAGAACTGGTAACGGTCCCCGCAGAAATGGACCAAGAAGCCGTTTCGAGACTCTTCACGCAGCATCGTTGGTCAGCCCTTCCGGTTGTCGACGAAACCGGCCGAATGAAGGGTGTGGTCACGGTCGACGATATCCTCGACGTCAGCCAAGAAGAAGCGACCGAAGATATCCAAAAGCTCGGTGGTACCGAGGCCCTCGATGCGCCTTATCCAGACGTTCCGCTTCGCGAGATGATCCGCAAACGCGCAGGCTGGCTGATGATCCTCTTTGTCGGCGAAATGTTTACGGCCACTGCGATGAGCGCCTTCGAAGACGAAATTGCACGCGCCGTTGTCTTGGCACTTTTCATTCCGCTTATCATTTCATCCGGCGGTAACTCGGGTTCGCAGGCCACGACGCTCATTATCCGTGCAATTGCGCTCGGCGAATTGAAGCTGGCTGACTGGTGGCGCGTCTTCTTGCGAGAAGTCGTAACAGGTACGGCGCTTGGTTTAATCCTCGCATCGATCGGCATGGCCCGGATCCTTTTGTGGCCGAACCGGTCAGACATCTACACCGAGCACTACTTGCTTGTCGCATTTACCGTGGCGTCGAGTCTCATCGGCGTTGTTCTTTTTGGTTCCATCATCGGCTCGATGCTTCCGTTCTTACTGAGAAAGCTGAAGCTGGACCCCGCGTCGGCGTCGGCGCCAATGGTCGCGACACTCGTCGACGTGACCGGTCTTGTGATCTATTTCTCGTGTGCGCGCATCTGGCTTCACGGCACGCTCCTTTGAGTCCAGATCTGATCTAGATCCGCAGATGAAACTTTCGCCACCTTTAGCTGACGGCGTGCATCTGCGCTTGCCAACAGTCTCAGTTAGCTTTCAGATTTGAATTGAGATTTCTATCTTAAAGAGTCTCCCCGAGGCTCGGGCGGTATTAACTCGGGCATGCCCAATCGAAAGGATTTTCATCATGGGTTTCGAACTTCCACCACTTCCATACGCACAAGACGCTCTACAACCCCACATGTCGAAAGAGACGCTTGAGTACCACTACGGCAAGCACCACAAGACGTACGTCGACAACTTGAACAAACTTGTTCCAGGCACGGAGTTCGAAGGTAAAGACCTCGAGACGATCATCAAAAAATCGTCGGGCGGTATTTTTAATAACGCGGCACAAGTTTGGAACCACACGTTCTTCTGGAACTGCTTGTCACCAAAAGGTGGCGGCGAACCGACTGGCCCTCTCGCTGAAGCGATCAAGGCTGAGTTTGGTTCGTTCCAAGCCTTCAAAGAAAAATTCTCTGACACGTCGGTTAAGCAGTTCGGCTCAGGCTGGGGCTGGCTCGTAAAAAACAAAGCGGGCAAACTCGAAATCACGTCGACATCGAACGCAGGCAACCCGATGACCGATGGTGCGACACCGATCATGACATGCGACGTGTGGGAGCATGCTTACTACATCGATGACCGCAACAAGCGCCCTGACTTCCTCGCAGCGTTTTGGAATCTCGTAAACTGGGATTTCATCTCGAAGAACTTCG
>CAJYOV010000663.1 GCA_913776405.1 Pseudobdellovibrionaceae bacterium | reverse complement strand
CTTCGGGAATAAGAAGAGCCGCTACGCTTCCATCGACGAGATGTGTAAGCCAGCTGCCGCAGCCGCTCGGGCTGCAGCAGGCCGGTAACAAACAGCTCTATTTAAATCAGTTCGCTAGGAGATCGCTGCGCTGACGCAGCGATTTTCTTTTGAGCGCCGACTGCATTCGCCGGTCGATGCGCCTGAAGGAAGCTCACTAGATCCTCATTCAACTGCTGCTTGTGAGTGATGAAGAGGCCGTGAGGCGCGCCCTCGTATTTTTTGAATTCCGCTTTTGGCAAGAGTTTCGCCGCCGCTTCTCCCGAGACTTCAATCGGCACCGTCTTGTCCGATGTTCCGTGAATGATCAATGTCGGCAGATCGAACGCGTTCATGTCCGCGCGGAAATCCGTCTTTCCGAACGCAGTAACGCAATCGATCGTGGCCTTGAGACCCGCCTTTAGCGCCATCTGGCCGCACCAGTGCATCGTTTCTTGTGACACCGGGTGGCTCACGACGTTTACTCCGAAGAACTGCTTCGTAAAATTGGCCAAGAAGGCTGGTCGGTCTTCCTCGATACCTTCGATCATCTTTTTGAAGACCGATACGTCAACACCGTGTGGGTTTGAGCCATCCTTCAGCATGTAAGGAGTGACCGCCGACACTAAAACCGCGCTTGCGATCTTCTCTGTACCGTAGCGACCGAGATAACGGGCGATCTCGCCGCCGCCCATCGAGAAACCGACTAGCGAGACGCCTTGAACGCCAAGGTGGTCAATCAGGGCCGCAAGATCGTCGGCGAACGTATTGTAGTCGTAGTTTTCGGCTGTTTGATCCGAGTAACCAAAGCCGCGACGATCGTAAGTGATAACTTGAAAGCCTCGACGCAAAAGCTCAAGCGTTTGGTATTCGAACATCGCGCCGTGAAGCGGCCACCCGTGAATGAGAATGACTGGCGCACCCTCGCCGGCTACGCGATAAAATAATTTGGCTCCGTCTTTACCTGTGAAAAAATCCATTTCAGACCTCCGACGCCCGATCTTAAATCCCCTTTGTCGAAACGAAAATCACCCGCCTTTCGTGTGACGTAAAAAACGCGTTCGAGCGTTCTCGTCTCATTTTAAAACTCCCAACATTCACTTAACCGTTACGGCCTCAACGAGATCGATTTGAGCTCCGTATCCAGATTCCGTATCTTCAGCCATTTTTCGACATCCCCGAAGAGAACTGCGTATGAACCAGCCGACAGCCTCGTTTGAAGTCACAAATTCGATTGATCTCTTATCGACACTCGACCGCACTCTTGCTTACGTCGTGTTCGATCCGTGGGGCTACATTCTCCAGGCAAGCGATCAATACTGCACGTTGATGGGATATAACACTGAAGAAATCATTGGGATGCACCATGAGATCTTCCTGCCGCACTCTGAACGCCGAACCGAAAGCTACAAGCACTTTTGGAGCGATCTTCGCCAAGGCGGAACGTTGTCGTCGGAATTCAAACGCATCACCAAACGTGACACGGATGTTTGGATTCGAGGAAGTTACTCGCCCGTCTTCAATTCAGATGGGCAAGTCTCTCAGATCGTGAAAGTCGCCTTCGACATCACGGATGAAAAAACAATTTCGCAAATGAATTCGCAGCGGCTTTCTGCGCTTGATAAATCTAACGCGCGAGTTGAACTCACGCCTGACGGCCGAATTCTGTCTGTGAATGAGAACTTTTGCTCACTCGTCGGCTATGACGCCGAGGATCTAATTGGCCACCCTCACTCAATTCTCGTCGACGAAATCACGCAGCATTCGGACAGCTACACCCAGTTCTGGCAAAGTTTAAAAAACGGCGAATTCATTTCTGGCGAGTTCCGCCGTGTAACTAAAGATGGGACCGCGATCTGGATTCGCGGGTCTTACAACCCGATTTTCGATGGCGCTGGCCGCGTAGTGAAAATTGAGAAATTCGCAACCGACGTGACTCGATCGCGCGAACAATCGACAGCGCACAGCGAGCAGATGAAAGCACTCTATCGTTCGGCAGCGATCGTCGAATTCGATCCAAACGGGAATATCCTTTCGGCGAACGACATTTTTTTGGAACTCACTCGTTATGGTCAGTCCGAAATTATCGGTCGCCACCATTCAATCTTCGTCTCTAGTGAAGAAGAAAGTTCGAGCGTCTATAAACAATTCTGGTCCGATTTAAAGTGCGGTGACTTCAAACAAGGCGAATTCAAGCGCTTTAACAAGTACGGTAAGGAAATCTGGATCCGCGGTGTTTACAACCCGGTCTTCAACGGTGACGGTGAAGTTTATAAGGTGATGAAGTTCGCTTTCGATGTGACGTCCGTGAAGCAAGCTGAGCGCATGCTTTCAGCCAAAAATGAAGAACTCGAAGTTGCTCGGACTGAAGCGGAGCAAGCGACTCGAGTCAAATCCAATTTCCTTGCAAACATGAGTCACGAGATTCGCACGCCCATGAATGGCATTCTCGGCATGTGCACACTCTTAAGATCTGAATCTCGCGGCGAACAAGTCGATGATTATCTGCGGACGATTCACAATTGCACACTCGACTTGCTCTCGTTGATTGACGACCTGCTTGATTTCTCGAAGCTTGAACAGAAGAAAGTCGAGATTCTGAAAGAACCTTTCTCTGTTCGTACGATCGTTGCTGACGTTTTAAAAATTATGGATGCGAAATCGAAAGAGAAATCTCTCGAACTCCGCGCGCGTATCGCTGAAACCGTTCCTGACGTGATCGTTGGCGACGTGACTCGCGTGCGCCAGATTCTGATGAATCTCGTAGGCAATGCGATCAAGTTCACCGAATCCGGCTCAATTTCGGTTGAGGTCGCCACCCCTATCTGGGAAAACTCTCACAAAGAGATTGAATTCTCCGTCGTCGACACCGGAATCGGGATTCCGCAGTCTCTTCAGTATCGCCTCTTCAAACCTTTCTCTCAGGTCGACGGTTCGATCACAAAACGATTCGGCGGTTCCGGCTTGGGCCTTTCGATCTGCAAAGGCCTGGTCGAGAAGATGGACGGCCGCATCTGGGTTGAAAGCGAAGAGAAAAAAGGGTCAAAATTCACGTTCGCATTTCCGACAGCTCCGGTAGATATTGCGGTACATACCTATGAAACCAGCGACTCTTCTGAGGTCGTAGCCGAATTCGATCCCAACTTCGCTCAATCGAATCCGCTCAAGATTCTCGTTGCGGAAGACAACAGAACGAATCAGATCGTGATCGAGGGCTTTCTCAACAATCTCGGCTACGAGATTGAAGTTTGCGAAAATGGCGCCGAAGCCGTAGCGAAAGCCCGTGAGCAGCAGTACGACCTCATCTTGATGGACTGCCACATGCCAGTGATGGACGGGCTTCAATCTACACATGAAATCAAAACGCAGACGACCGCGACGAAACCTCGCATCGTAGCGCTAACGGCCAGCATTTCGCCTGACGAAATCAAATCGTTTCTCGTAGCTGGTATGGATGAGGTCATTGCCAAACCTCTTACGCTAACGAAGCTCGTTTCAATTCTAAATTCGACCGCGAAGTACCAAGCGCAATCGACCACGAAAATCGCTTCAGCACCTCTAGCAGCACCAGCAACGGCAACTCTGCGAGAGTTCACCGTTACCGCGGCCGATCTCACTCGCACGTTCGACCGTGCCCGATTCGATTCCAACTTTCTAGGTTTGGACCGACTGGCCCGAAAAACGGTTGAAAGCTTCTTGAATGCCCTGCCCGAAATGCAAAGCAACCTAAAGTCCGCTCTCGACACCAAAACACGCGACAAAGTGCAGTTGTACGCGCACACGCTAAAAGGTGCGGTCTCAAGTCTCTACGCGGAGCAAGCGCGTCTGCTTGCGCATGCAATCGAGTACTCGGCAAAGGTGGACGACTTAGAGAAAGCGGATGCGACGTTTGTCACTCTGAACGCAGAACTTAATCGCCTGCGCTTCGACCTTCAGGCCTCTTTCAATCTGAAGGCGGTCTCATGAGCGAAAGAACGCTTCTCGTTGTTGACGACAGCGACTTTGATCGAAAGCTTCTGGTCGAAGTCTTAAAAGAAAAAACGACGTTCACGATTCTTGAAGCCGATTCGGGCGAGCGCTGCCTTGCGATTCTCGATAAGATCGAAGTCTCGCTCATTTTGATGGACGGCCTGATGCCAGGTCTTTGTGGCAGCGACGTCCTCAGCAGCATTCGCAAACGATTCAATGAAATCGAACTCCCGATTATTATGGTGACCGCACTGAATGACGATGCGGAGGTCCTGAAGTGCCTGCAGCTCGGAGCAAACGATTACATCACGAAACCTGTAAACTTCGGCATCGCACTTTCGCGGATCGATACGCATTTGAAGCTCGCTTCCGTCTCGAAAGAGATGTCGCGGCTGAAAGAAGTAGCGGCGCTCGAAGCTCTGATCACCACTTACAACCACGAAATCAATAATCCACTGACGATTGCTTTAGGGTACTTGATGGCACCCGAGCTAACTGCCTCATCGAAAGAGCAACTCGAGAACGAGCTCTGGCGTATCGCGAAAATCGTAAAAAAGATCGAAAGCGCGACTCGCGACGCAAACGTTGAATTCGCAAGCTACACCTCGTCGACGAAGATGATTCGATTGCGGTAGCGAGAAGAAGGAGGCTAAGATGCGTCCCGTGAAGCGAACGTACCCTGAGCCCGTCGATCTCAAACTTCTCACAAAACTGAAAATCGCGGTGTTTATCAAGAGCGTCGATTTGCATTACGTGATGATCAATGATGTCACCGCCGAGATGATCGGTGCTGACTCCAGATCGACCGTAGGCACAGACGATTACGCTCACTTCGACGAAGCTAGCGCGCTCTTAATGCAAAACCGCGATCGCGACATCCTGCAATCCGGCAAGATCAAGCGGTATGACTCCGTTGTGCAGGACGCTGATCAATCATGGGTCCATTTTAAAACGACGAAGCTCCCACTCTTCGATCCGGCGGGCAAAGCGGTAGGTCTTGTTTGCGTTTCAATGCGGTCGGATCAAGGGGATCCGAAAGAGACACTGGCGTGTTACCAGTATCTCTCGGACGTTCTAGAAACCGATCCGCAAAAGATCACGTCGCTCCTGATGCGCACCACGAAATCAATCTAAGATCCAAAATCAAAAGCGAACGTGTGCGTTTGAAGCTTAGAGTTTTGATGTGTCGATGACAAAGCGGTAGCGAACATCGCTTCGAATCACGCGCTCGTAAGCAACGTTCACTTCGCTCGGTTCGATGACCTCGATCTCGGGATAAGTCTTATGTTTCGCGCAGAAATCCAGCATCTCTTGCGTTTCTTTGATCGATCCAATCATTGAACCCGCGTAACTTCTACGGTGACCAACTAACGGGAAAGGGTGAATGAGCAGCGGCTTCTCTGGCAAACCCACCACGACGAGCGTACCGTCTGTCTTCAGAAGGCTGAAGTAGGCACCCATGTCGAGATCAGCTGAAACCGTGTTGATGATCAGATCGAACTTGAGTTGATTTTCACGAAACGCCGATTTGTCATGAGTCGATATAAATTCGTGCGCGCCCATCTTAAGTGCGTCTTCGCGTTTTTTCTCTGAGTGGCTGAGCACAGTTACGTGCGCGCCGAGCGCGCGTGCGATCTTCACGCCCATATGGCCAAGACCGCCTAAACCCATGATCGCTACTTTTTTGCCAGGCCCGGCGTTCCAATGCTTTAACGGTGAGTAAAGCGTGATACCCGCGCACAAAAGTGGCGCTGCCTGGTTAAGTGGAATGGAATCGGGAATTCGCAGAACATAGTTCTCGTCCGCAACGATGACGTTCGAGTAGCCCCCTTGCGTGGGTGTGACACCGTCTTGTTCAGTACCGTTGTAAGTAGAGCTAAAGCCTTCAAGGCAATAGTTATCGAGATCGTTCTTACAGTTTTCGCAGTGGCGGCAAGAGTCGACGAAGCAGCCGATGCCCACGTGGTCGCCGACTTTGTATTTGGTCACTTTTGAACCAACGGCTTTCACGACGCCTGCGATTTCGTGGCCTGGCACGATTGGATAGTTTGCACGACCCCACTCGTCTCTGACCGTATGAATATCGGAGTGACAGATGCCCGCGAACTTAATATCGATCACAACATCATGTTCCTTCGGATCACGACGCTCAAACGTGTAGGGCTTTAACGGTTGGCTTGCCGAAAATGCGGCGATACCTTTTGCGGCGATCATCTGTGCACTCCTTCAGTCAGTTCTTAACTAAGTACCGCATCCAAACGCATCCCTCAGGAAGCTTCTTCACTGACTTCAATTTTAGCGCCTTTCCTTTTCGCGCAGTGTGACCTTCTTCGACGTCGAAGATCGTGTTTGTGCCCATCGATCCGTCTGCAACTGGAAGCGCGATGTGACTAATTTCATCGATCAAAGACGCTTTCAAGAATGAGCCCCACATTTTGCCGCCCCCGTCGACGCGAACGACTTTAATTCCGAAGAGTCGGTAGAGTTTTTCCAGAACAACTTCGAGATCGATCTTCGTGTCGCCCGCAAAGATGTAAGACACCTGTTTATCTTGCAGGTGCCGCAAGTAAGCGGTTGAGACCTTCTTCGTTAAAACTTCGATCACGTGCTCCGTGTCGGTCATGTTTGTGTCCCACCGGCATTTACCCTCAGGATCGATACCGACGGCGTA
>CAJYOV010000662.1 GCA_913776405.1 Pseudobdellovibrionaceae bacterium | reverse complement strand
GCTTCAACTGCGCGGTTCGGAAGATCGGGCTGTTCGAGACCTGTCTTTTTCGAGACTTGGTAGACCGCGGGTTGAATACGACCAACGAGCTCTTCCAAGTGCGACGATGGCAACGGCTCTTCAGGATGGCGCAAATGTTCAATCGTCGCACCGATCGCACCACAGAGCGTGTGGCCGAGAACGAGAACCGCTTTCGATCCGAGGTTCGTCGCTGCGTACTCGATACTCGCGAGCAAGCTTGGCGCAACCACGTTGCCAGCCACTCGAACGACGAAGAGGTCACCGAGACCCTGGTCAAAAATCATTTCAGCAGGGCTTCGAGAATCGGAGCAAGTGAGAACGATTGCGAAAGGCTTCTGACCGTTCGTTGCAAGCTCACGCATTTTGAGGTGGCTAAGAAGAGGTTCAACCGAACGCACGCCAGAGACGAAACGTTGATTGCCGTCCTTCAATCGTTGGATTGCTTCTTCAGGAGTCGAAACGGGTTGATCTGCAGTTGTCATGAGAGTGTCCTTCTTTCGATGATCGAATTTAAATTTAAAACGGGCCGATGACTCGGTCCAATCGCAAATGAGTGTCTGGAAGAAAATGAGATTTTACGCCGCAGCGGGCGGGCGTAAGAGGGGATCGAGGGCGAGAGAGTCTGCCGTTTCGTCCTTCGAACGAGGATTCGAGTCGGTCTCTATAAAGAATTGAAATTCGTAGGCAAGCGAGGCGATCTCGTCGCAGCCACCGTCAAGCGGACCGTCTTCACCCAAGTCGTCGGGTGCACTCGAGCCTTCGCCGAACTCTGTTTCGACCTCACCAAGCGACGTCGACACTTGCGCCGTTTCGTGAAGCGTGTCGATAGCCGCGCACGCAAGCACAGGTCGCATGACCGCAAGCACTGTGAAGATGACGATGAGGAGGCCTAAACGACGAATGATAAAACTCTCCGCGAGTGGAAGAACTCATCTTATTCAAATCGGCAGACTTCGCCTAGCGACCGAATCAAAAGAACGCGATTCAAACTAAAAAGTTAACTCCACGTCTTGCTTAATAGAGTCTGTAACCTAGTACACGGGAGGAACTTGATCGATTTTCAAGCAAAGCAGTTTGTTCGTCTTCACAAGAATAACTTGGAAGTTAGATTAGCTTGGCGCTCGAGTCGCTCGCGACCGAGATCGAAGTCTAGCAAGCCGAGAGGCGCGAGAATAAAAAAAAGCCCGGGCAGTGCCCAGGCTTTTACGACGGATCTCATTTCAATCTGTCTCGAAGCGAATCTTACTGATTCAAAACGTAAGCGAAGATGAGTGGAGCTACGATCGTCGCGTCCGACTCGATGACAAAGCGTGGAGTGTCGACTGCGAGTTTACCCCACGTAATTTTCTCGTTTGGAATCGCGCCCGAGTAAGAACCGTACGATGTTGTCGAGTCCGAGATCTGACAGAAGTAACCCCAGAGTGGAACGTCGCGCTCGAGATCCTGTTGAATCATTGGAACTACGCAAATCGGCATATCGCCTGCGATACCGCCACCGATTTGGAAAAAGCCAATCGATGATTTTGGAGCAACCTCAGAATACCAAGTTGCGAGTTCGCGCATGTATTCGATGCCCGAGCGAACTGTGTGAACGTTCTTGATGTCGCCGGAGATGACGTGACCGCAGAAGATGTTGCCGAGAGTTGAGTCTTCCCAGCCTGGGACGACCATCGGGAGATTTTTCTCAGCGGCTGCGAGCAACCACGAATCTTTCGGGTCGATCTGGTAGTGCTGCTTCAACTCGCCTGAGAGAAGGATTTTGTACATGAATTGGTGCGGGAAGTAAGCTTCGCCGGCTTTGTCGGCTTGTTCCCAGTATTTCAAGACCGCGCCTTCAATACGACGGATCGCTTCTTCTTCTGGAATGCAGGTGTCAGTGACGCGGTTCAAGTGACGATCGAGAAGTTTTTGTTCGTCTTCTGGAGTGAGGTCACGGTAGTTCGGAATGCGAACGTAGTGGTCGTGAGCAACGAGGTTGAACACGTCTTCTTCGAGGTTGGCGCCTGTGCACGTGATGGCGTGAACTTTATCTTGGCGGATCATCTCGGCGAGGCTGAGGCCGAGTTCGGCGGTGCTCATTGCGCCAGCGAGAGTAACCATCATTTTGCCACCCGATTTGAGGTGAGCTTCGTAGGCGACAGCCGCGTCTTTCAATGCGGCAGCGTTGAAGTGGCGGTAGTTGTGGTCGATGAAATTGCGGACTGAGCCTTGAGCCATTTTTGGTGTCCCTTTATTAAAGTTTTCTGGAGCAAAGGGTTTAGCTCAAAGCGGGGGTCCGGCCAAGGCAATTTCTCGTTGCAAAGGAAGAACTTATCCCTCAAAACGTGGTTAAAAGAAAAAGCCGTTTGAAGCGGCAATTTGGGTCTTCACTTTTTCGCCTTTGGGCAAGGGCTTTAGCATCGTGACAACACCGCCTTCCAAGGGCTCTCCAGCTTCAAATTCGCCTCTCAGAGGCTCGTCGTCTGCTCACTCACCCATGTTCGTCACAAAAGAGCTCTTCGAGACCCGCTACAACGGCGCTGATGCGATTTTCGTAACGGGCTCCGTCGTTCGCGGCGAGGCGACTGCTCACTCTGACCTCGATCTCGTCGTCCTCTTTCCCAAAGTGGAGCGCGCGTACAGAGAATCTTTTGAGCACAAGGGCTGGCCCGTTGAAGCGTTTGTGCATGACCCGGATACACTCCGCTACTTCTTCGAAAACGTAGACCGCCAACTTGGCCGCGCAACACTCGCAGAAATGATCGCCGAAGGCCACGAGATTCCAGCGGCAACATCTTTGACCGCCGAAATGAAAACGATGGCGAAGACAACACTTCAAGACGGCCCGCCGGCCCTCACAGACGAAGAGGTTCAAGACCGTCGCTACCATATTTCAGAACTTTTGGACGATATGCGCGATCCGCGAAACCGCCAAGAGCTCGTGGCGTCTGCGACTCTGATCTATAACGAACTCGCAGATTACTACTTCCGCACGCGTCGCGGTTGGACCTGCAGCGGTAAGGCGATCATGAAACGCATGAAACGTACCGATCCTCCTTTTGCTCGCAAATTCGGCGAAGCGTTCGACGAGTTATTCGCAACTGGAAAGTCGTCACGCGTGATCGATCTCGCTGAAGAACTCATGGCGCCGCAAGGCGGTTGTCTGTTTGAAGGTTATCGTCGCGACACGCCAGCGGATTGGCGCTCAAAGTAATCAGTTACAAGGTAATCAGTTGCGAGCGTAGCCCGTAAACGCGCCGAGGTCCGCCGCACTCGCGCGAAGCCCAAAGACTTTCCGTGTGTAAGGCAGATAAGTTAACGGCCAAGCCCCAGGGATGCTGACGTGAATGGCGTCTGCAGAAATCATTTTCGTGAGGTAACGGAGGCGGCAACGAGTCTGCGCTTTCAGAAGCACGCGATCGAGACGAGCGTAAGCGTCTTTCGTATTGAGTTCGAGCGGCAGTTGCGGTTCGAGCACGCGGCGAAGCGCAAAGTCGAACGGGATGCCTTCATTCACTGCCGCGCAGAAACCAAGCGGCGGTTCATGGCCCAGAAAAACTTTTTGAAGCACTTGCGGTTTTGTCCAGAGTCGCAAGTAACCGCGAGTCGCGAGGACTGCGCGGTGAGCACGTCGAGTGATGCTGCGGTCAACTGGCAACCAGGCATCGGTCTTCCAACCGCGTTCAGTCGTGAAGTACTCGTACGCGCGTCGTTCGTGATCGAGCATCACGATGCCTGCCAAAATGAGCTGAAGATTTTCAGTCGTCATCATGAGCTGCGCGAGCATGCGCACGTCACGAAGTGCGTTCAAGTAATCACCTCGAAGACCGCCGTCGATTAAACGCAATTTCGCAAGCGTTAGTAAGTCGGTTATATCGGGGAGTGGAAGTCGCGTCGGTGGCACAAAGAGATTTTTGGCGGCCAAATCGCTAATGGGACTGTCGCGTTCGAGATCCCAGTGATCGAAGTTCGCGAGACCCGAGAAGATCGAGAGATCGGTCGAGAACGGTCGGCCTTTGGCGACATACTCAACC
>CAJYOV010000661.1 GCA_913776405.1 Pseudobdellovibrionaceae bacterium | reverse complement strand
ACCCGCCAGAGCCGCCGCCAGTGCCGCTACCACCACTACCGCCGCCACCAGCGCCATCGCCCGCGAGAACGGTTCCGTTTTTCATTTGGACTTTCTGGTAGTCCGCTGCGCAGTCGCCACCATTGCCTGGGAGCTCGCCGGTCTCGAGAAGGCAACCAATGTAGCCGTCAAAGAAAGCGTCTGCGTATTTTCTAAAGGCCGTGTTGAATTGCCAAATGAGACTGAGGAAGATGATCACCGTCACCGTCAGAACGAGAATGTATTCCAATGTCGCCTGACCGGATTCGCCAGAAGGGGCGGATCGCTGCAGGGAGTTTGCGGTTTTCTTCGTCATTCAGGTCTCAGAGTTTTTTCCCATTGTTCCGATAAAGGACAGGTCACAACTCTTATCGGCAAAAAGGGTCTCAAAATGAAGTGGTCTTCCCCTCTTACAGCGACGGTGGTCGCCTTGACGCTGACACTCGGCTCGACTCGAGCAGAGGCGAAAGCCGTAAAGAGGAAGCCTGCGTCTCAAAATGTGACACTTGATGAAATCGAACTCGACGAAGATGAGCCGACTGACAAGAAAAGTGCGAAAGGAAAAACGTCTCCTGATAGCGCGGTTGTGAGCGACGAGGTTTCCCCTGCCGTAACCGACGCGTTGAAAAAAGCTGGACCTCTCGAAGAGAAGAGGGTTTACAGCGAGGTCGTGAAGACTCTAAGCCCTGTGGTATCGCAACTTCCGCGACAAGGGCTTTTGATGCTGTCTCGCGCTTACCGCGCAACCAAGAACTTCCAAGGCGAGCTTCAAGTGCTCGACCTGATTCTTGCTAAGAACGAAAAAGACTACGTTGTGAAAACTCAAGAGGCCGATGCGCTCGTGAAACTGAACCGTTTGGAAGAAGCGGTCGCCGCCTACAAAGCTGCTAAGGACTTGAACAAACACTATCGCCCTGCCTACGAAGGTCATTGGCGAGTTCTCGAACTAACGAAAGACACTTACGACGCGCGAGTGGCGCTCACTGAGATGATCAAAGTTTTTGGGACGACTGCAAAATCACAAAGTGAACTTTGTCGTTTGATGACGACCCAAGATTTTCTACAGAAGTCTGAAGAAACGTGCCGGAAAGCCATCGAGCTCGATCCGAAAAATCCAGACAACTACGTTCATTTGGGCATGAGTCTACGCGACCAAGAACAAGCCGATGACGCTATTAAAGTGTTGATCGATGCGACGAAGCGGTTCCCCGCATCGGAAACGGTGCTTGCCGCAGCGGCCGATATGAAAGCATCAAAAAAAGATTTTGCTGTCTCGTACGAGCTCTACAAGAAGGCGACTGTCGTCGATCCAAAGTCGGTGCGCTCTTGGCTGGGATTGGCAAAGAGTGCGCATGAGCTTCAGAAATACCCTGAAGCCCTCGCGGCATTTAAAAAGTCTTGCGCTATGGAGCGAAGAAATTCAATTCAGGTGCGAAACGCCGGCATGGAACTTAAGAAAAACGGCAATAGCTCGATGGCGCAGACTTACTTCGACGCCGCTTTCGATTGCGATAACAATCTCTAACTAAGCACCTTCAAAAAGGCTTTTGATCGCCGAGTTCGGTTGCTCGAAAACCGAAATCTTCGCTTCTCTAACTGCGTTTCTAAATCGCGTCCGCACATCTTCGGCAGCGAGCGCGCATTGTGAAGCGGCGCCAGTGAAAAAGCCGTAAGCTCCTTGCGCGCCTGTTTTGCGAATTTTAATTTCAAGTGGTTGCAACTTCTGATGCTCAACGAAAACTTGAGCGGCAGCAAACATCGCACTCACCGTCTCTGTTTCGATGACAATTAGGGCTTCGCCCAATTTCTGCGGAAGAAGTGAGTAAGCCGCCTTGAGAACAGCGCCATTCGCTTTTTCGATCAGCTCGTGATCAACCGGCTCGTCGAAACCGACTTCATCCACGATCGCGTCGCGCATGGCTTTTTGAGTGGCGTGAAGAAGCTTGCCTTCACCTTTGACTAGAATGACAAACCGCCCACCGCCTGAAGGCGAGGCATCGATCAACTGAAGACCTTCAGCCGGAAGTGCGGCAAGAGCGCGAAAGCCAGTTACGACAGAGGGTGCTTCAAAGACTAGAAGATCGCCCGAGAGAGTTTCCATGCACCATTGTTTCAATTTGAAACACGCTGGTGTCAAAGAATGGCTTCTGGCGAGTTTTCCATTTCGCTCCGAATCAAGACTGCTATTCTAGGCTCACAAAGCGCGAGCAACGTCGTCACGTTACCTGCCTTGGACGTCCAGTCCAGTGCTCGCCCCGGTCCAGTCCAATGCTCGCTGTAGAGCCTTAACTTGGACCAAGTCTCTACCGATATGTCTAAGGACTGGGAAGTCCACACTTCCTTATTATTCAGGGGGATCTATGAAGATGATCGCAGCAAAAATGAAATCAATTTGGTCAGATGAATCAGCACAAGGTTCAACAGAGTACATTCTGTTGCTTGCCGTTGTCGTGATCATCGGCGTGATCTTCAAAGACAAAATCAAAGGCATGGTGACTTCGAAACTCGGTGACGTTGAGACCGGCATGGGCCGTATCAGCGCGCAGGAATAGTCTCGACTGCGTTCTCACTAAGGAGATCGCACGGAGGTAAGAGATGACCACGGAATTGGTTCTTCTTCTTAGCGTATTTGCATTCGTAACGGCTGGCGCCTTTTTCGGTGAAAAAGGTCCGTTTAAGGTTTTTCAAAAATCAACACCACGGCTTGCCGCGCGTGTTGAGCAGAACCTCGCAACGGGCCGCAATTTTCAAGTTTTAGATCGAGGCGGCAACAAAGGTACGCAGCAGTGGCAGGCGCCGCCAGTGGCACCGCCAAACGGTACGCTATGATCACGATCGTCGCGGCAACAGGCATCCTCATCGCAGGTGTGGTCGACGATTTGCGTTCGAGAAAGTTTCATAACTGGCTCTTCCTCACGTGTGTTGCAATCGGCGTCGCCCTGACTCTCGCAGTCGGCGGCGTTTCGTCGTTTCCGATGGCGCTTCTCGGTTTAACGGCCGGGTTCGCTGTCTATTTGCCTTTGGTGCTCTTGAACATCGTCGGAGCGGGAGATCTCAAGCTCATGGCGGCGTTCGGTTTGGTCGCGGGTTGGGACGCAACTCTCTCAACTGCGATTTTGAGTTTAATTTGGGGAGGTCTCTTCGGGCTTGTCGCCGTCGTTCTACGCGGGCACTTGAAAATGTTGGTTTCCAACATGATTTCGATCGTCATCGTTCGCCAGAGAGAGGGCCTCGAACTGCAGAAGATTCCATTCACGATCGCGATCTTGATGGGCTGGCTCAGTCACTTGGTTTTGAGAGGTGTCTTGTGAAGCGCCTCCGAAACGCTAAGGGTCAACTTACGATGGAAGCGATCTTACTGATGGCCATCTTTTCTTCGATCGCTCTTGTTGTGATGAAGACAGCGCGAACGAAAGGTTGGGCGGCGTCTGCGATCGAGGGCCCATGGCTTATCGTTCGCGGCATGATTGAAGACGGAGTTTGGCAAGACGCGAAAGCAGCGAAAGCAAATCATCCTGGTCAGTTTAAGCGACATCACTCGCACCAGGGCACTGTTGTGGACGGGACATGAGCGTAGTTGAGACAAAGGCGAAAGCGCCCAACATTTTAAAGCAGGAGTCGGGATTTATGGTCCTCGATTTCATCTTTGCTTTAACGGTGTCCGCCGGCTTTGCAATCATCTTCTTCGCGATGTCGTTCACCCTCTCGATGGTCGAGATGAGTCAATACGTCGTCTTCTCATCCGCTCGCGCCTACTCGGCTGCGAATGTCAGCGAAGAAGCGCAGAAAGAACTCGGCCAGAAAAAGTATGCCGAACTTCGTTCGACACCGATGATTAAGTCGATTCTCAATTCAGGTTGGATTTCCCTCGGTGAAATTCAGTTCGGCGACTTCGCAAGCGAATATCCCGAGAGCAGCGAAGGCACCTCGGTTTTTGTCGGGGCTCGCTTACCATTCAAAGCTAATATTCTGAACATGCGGATCCCGATTCTCGGGAACACGGTCACGGATTCGGGCACAGGGTCGGCAAACCTCAATGCCTACCTCTTACGTGAGGTGAGCACGGACGAGTGCCTGCGAAACTTCACGTCTCAACGCTATGAGAAATTTAAGTCGTTAGACAATCGTTATTCGAGTCTGCCGAGCGGTGGCTATTCAATCATCACGGACAACGGGTGTTGAGTATGAAGTCACCTACGAAACGCATTCAAAACGAAGATGGAATGGCAACGCTTGAAGCCATTCCGCTCATTTTAGTTTTCATGCTTCTTCTGACGTACGAGCTCGGCATGTTCGGCGTGATTCACACAGG
>CAJYOV010000660.1 GCA_913776405.1 Pseudobdellovibrionaceae bacterium | reverse complement strand
ACTCTTTATCTTTCGTACAAGCCGTTTTTCGGAAAAGTCGCGGTTCTTCTTTTCTTAGGTTTTTTGGGCCGCATCTTGATGCTGTCGAACGCAAACGTCATCGGCTTCTGGGTTGATGAGCTCTGCGTAACGTCCGGGGGCAAGTCGTGTCATCCCGTGCCTGCGCTCTTCTCGGGCTTCACGAATAAGGACTTCCTTTACTCTTTGATCGCGATGACGGGCGCGGGCTTCGTGTGCACGGCCTTTTACCGAATCTTGTTTTCGAGATTGTCTGCGGCGGCGGTTAGCCGGCTTTACGACGAAGTCACTCTGCGCACTTCGCGGCAGCCAATTCAGTTCTTCGATCAAAACCCGGTCGGTCGTATCGTCACACGTTTCTCAAGCGATTACGGAAATGTATTCAGACTCTTCGGCGGGCCGCTCGCCGAGTTTTTTGCGATCGTCTTTGATCTTATCAGCATGATCGTTCTCGTTTGCGTGGCGAGCCCGTTCTACATCCCGATCATCGTTCTCATTGGGCTGATCAATTACGCGATTTACCGCGCCAATCGTGATCGCTTACGTAACGAGCGCCGCGAACTCTCTGCGAGTCGTTCGCCGTCGATTGCGCATTTCTCCGAAACGACGCAAGGTGCGCCGATCATTCGCGTGTTTGCGCGCCAAGCCGTTTTCTTATCTCGCTACTTGAATTTGAACGACCGTTACCTTGGTCAACGTTTGAAAACTCAACGCGCCGTCATCGGTTTCTCGATGCAAATGAGCGCTACGACCGGCCTGCTGCTTCTGCTGACAGGTGTGGTCGGTTACAAACTTTTGCAACTCGGTTACGTAAGCGTCGGTTCGATCGGTGTCGCCTTCACATTCATCATTCTCTCTGGCACGAGCATCCAAATGTTCTTCGAGTGGCTCGCGCAATTCGAAGAAGCGATGACAGGTGTTGAGCGTCTCGACAATTATCTCAGGCGGCCTCTTGAGCCGGGTTTAAAGCTGCCACCGAGTCGGCAGTTTGAAACCAACCATCCAACCTACGATCGCAACGAAGACGAAGATCTGAAACGACGGTCATTGGTTCGTGAGCGTTCGGCTTCGATCCAGGTTGAAGACCTTTGGCTTAAATACAGCGACGATCTGCCTTTTGTTTTGAAGGGTCTGAATTTCTCGATCCGACCGGGCGAAAAAGTCGGCATCATCGGGCGCACGGGCAGCGGCAAAACGAGTTTCGTGCAAGCTCTCTTCCGTCTCTATCCGTTTCAAGAAGGTCGCATTCTCATTGATGGCAAAGCGCCAGATGTCGGCGCAGGCTCTCAAGCGTCAGACGATGCTGCAAACCTTGGCGCCGTCGAGAAAGCAGACCTCTCATTGTTCCGTCGATCGATTTCACTGATCTCCCAGGAGCCGACGTTGTTCCGCGGGACGGTGAGAGAAAATTTAGATCTTCCAGGGCGACACGCCGACGATCGATTGATGGACGTGCTCGCGCGCGTGGGTCTGACAGACTGGATTCGGTCGCATCCGAAAGGGCTTGAGACCGTCGTCGAAGAACGTGGCCGTAATCTCTCTGCGGGTGAAAGACAGCTTCTTTGCATGGCTCGATGCCTTCTGCAAGATGCGCCGATCGTCGTGATGGATGAAGCGACGAGTTCGGTCGATCCGCAGTCGGAAGAGATCATGGTTCGAGCAACGAGAGAGTTCTTCAAAGACCGCACGCAGATCATCATTGCGCATAGACTTTCGACCTTAGAGCACTGCGACCGCGTATTGTGGCTAGACCAAGGTCGTGTTCGTTTGTTTGATCAACCGAGCCGCGTGATTCCAGTCTTTCAAGAGACGGCTCTTTAATTCGAGCTGAACTCTTCGTTCAAACCTAAGTCTAGGCTAACAGTTGTGTCTACAGCGCACAAAACGAAGGTCGAGATCATTTTAAAATTGCTCTTCTAAAGCCTAGCAATAACCTAACTGCACTTTTGAGGGGGATTTATGCAACGGATTGCATCTCTGTTCTCGGCGCTCATCGCCGTCGTTCTTTTGTCGGTTTCTGCGTACGCACGCTCTGCGGATCAAATTCCAGGTGAATATCTCGTAAAATACCGTGGCCAATCATTCGTCTCTATGGCGAGCGTCGGTGCAGTACCTTTCGTGAATGTCATGGATAACAACCAATTCGGCCGCATCTTGAAGGTGAAGGTCGACATGAAGAATGAAGTGAAAGCAATCGCTTCCCTTCTTCAGAACCCGAACGTTGAGTACGTTGTACCGAACGTTCGTATCCACATGTTTGAAACACCGGCTGATAAGACGGCGTTGAAAGATCAGTGGGCAAACACAAAAGTTCACGCACAAGAGGCGTGGGCAAAAGCCGGCAACCGCGGTTCGCGCAACATCAAAGTTGCGGTTATCGATACGGGTGTTGACTACAAGCACGAGTCACTCGCTGCGAACACAGTTCCAGGTTTTGACTTCATCACAAACACGAACGACCCGATGGACAAAACATCGTCGAACAACCCAGGTCACGGTACACACTGTGCAGGTTCGATCGGTGCAACTGGTGTTGTCGAAGGCGGCATCATCGGTATCAGCCCAGAAGTTTCAATCATGCCAATCCGTTTCCTCGACGAAAACGGTTCGGGTGATTTGAACAACGGTATCAAGGCGATCGACTACGCGATCCAACAAAAAGTTCGCGTGATCTCGGCTTCATGGGGCGCGACAATCAGCCGCTCGCAAGCAGGTCCACTCGTTGAAGCTGTTAAGCGTGCTGACGACGCTGGCATCATCTTCGTAGCAGCTGCTGCGAACGACGGCCGCGACAACGACAAAACAGAAGTTTACCCAGCGAACGCAAACTTCCCGAACTCGATCACAGTTGCAGCTTCAGGTCCAAACGACGAGAAGCCATCTTGGTCAAACTACGGCAAGAAGACTGTTCACTTGGCTTCGCCTGGTTTGAACATCATGTCGACTCTTCCGGGCAACAAGTACGGCAACCTCTCGGGCACGTCGATGGCGACTCCGCTCGTTTCGGGTCTCGTAGCATTCTTGCTCTCGCAAGATTCAACTTTGACTGGCGTTCAAATGCGCGCCCTTCTCCAAAAGACAGGTGCACCGGTTCAAATCGTAACTGCATCGAACACACGTGTTGACGCTCTCGCAGCGGTAGACACAATCCTCGCGAAGAAGCTCTTCGTTGCTCCGGCAGCAGGCTCTTTGAAAGTCGGCGAGACAATGAAGTTCTCGGGCGTTTATGGCTCGGGTAACTACACTTACGCGACTTCTAATGCAGCAGCGGGTTCGATCGCGGCTGACGGTACGTTCACAGCAGCAGCTGTTGGCGATACAACAATCACAGTAAAAGATTCGTCTGGCGCGACAGCAACATCGCTCACGGTTTCTGTTGTCGATGCTAGCCAACAACCACCAGATGACGGTGGCGGCGGCGGCGGTGGCGGAATGCCAAACGAGTGCCCAATGCAAGATCCGCAGATGTGCCAAATCCTCTGCCAAATCATGCCGACAGCACCGTGGTGCAATCAGTAAGGCACGAGGCTGCGCCGCAGCCTCTCTGCTCCTTTCGCTAAAGCTTCAGTCGTCAATAGCAGGGCTTCGCCCTGCACCCCTCCGGTCGGTGGGGCTTCGCTGGGGATCTGCCCAATAGCGGAGATGGGACGCCTGCGCTTCGCTAGGCGGGGGAGCAGAGCGAGGAAGCAGAGCAGATTTAGAAAAGGGACCCGCGTGGGTCCCTTTTGTTTTTCGAATGGGGTGAGATGAGTGGCGTTATAATCTGTTTGGCTTTCAGGTGAATCTGATTACACTTGAGGGGTGGATAAGAAGGCGTTGATCGCGAAGATTATTGAGAAGTTGGAAGAAGAGCGCACGGCGCTAGCGCAGGCGGCGATGAGTACCTATGAAGCAGCCACTCATGAAGAGAGTGAAGCTGAAGATCAGTATGATACGCGTGGGCTTGAAGCGTCTTACCTTGCGGGTGCGCAGGCAAAGCGCGTGATCGATCTCGAGCAGTTCATCAC